>SLHN01000156.1 GCA_007136145.1 Thioalkalivibrio sp. | reverse complement strand
CTTTGAATGGGGCTGTATTCTGGCGGCCACCGCCAACCGACCTGCTTCCTCGCGTCGCTGAGCAAAAGGATAACAAGCGGCGGGCGCCGGTGCATGGTCGGATATTCAGTCCTGGTCCGTTTACCGCTATTTCAGTTTAGGAGATCCGCATGCCTTCCCGCAGAGAGCTTGCAAACGCCATCCGTGCCCTGTCGATGGACGCGGTGCAGAAAGCCAATTCCGGTCACCCCGGGGCACCGATGGGCATGGCGGATATCGCCGAGGTACTCTGGAACGATTACGTCAAGCATAACCCCGCGAATCCGGATTGGGTGGACCGGGATCGCTTCGTGATGTCCAACGGCCACGGGTCGATGCTTGTTTACTCGCTGCTGCACCTGACGGGTTACGAACTGCCGATCGACGAGCTGAAACAGTTCCGGCAGTTGCACTCGAAGACCCCTGGTCACCCCGAATACGGATACACACCGGGCGTGGAGACGACCACCGGGCCGCTGGGGCAGGGTCTGACAAATGCGGTGGGCATGGCGCTGGCCGAAAAGATCCTCGCTGCGAATTTCAACCGTGATGGACATGATGTCGTCGACCACCACACCTACGTCTTTCTCGGTGACGGCTGCCTGATGGAAGGTATCTCGCATGAGGCCAGCGCGCTTGCGGGAACCCTGGGTCTGGGCAAGCTGGTCGCTTTCTACGACGACAACGGTATCTCGATCGACGGCGAGGTCGAAGGCTGGTTCACTGACGACACCCCCGCGCGCTTCGAGGCCTACGGCTGGCACGTGGTACGTGGGGTGGATGGGCATGATGCCGATGCGGTCAAGGCCGCGATCGAACAGGCCCGTGCCGAGACCACCAAGCCCAGCCTGCTTTGCTGCAAGACCATCATCGGTTTCGGCTCTCCGAACAAGCAGGGCAAGGAAGAATGCCACGGCGCCCCGCTGGGCAACGACGAGATCGCCCTGGCGCGCAAGGAGCTTGGCTGGAATCATGGCCCGTTCGAGATTCCGGCCGATATCCACGCCGCCTGGGATGCCCGGGAGCGCGGGTCCAGGGCAGAGGCCGACTGGAACGAGCGTTTCGCGGCCTACCGTGCTGCGCATCCTGACCTGGCTGCCGAGTTCGAGCGTCGCATGAGCGGCGATCTGCCCGCGGACTGGGCGGACAAGGCCAATGCCTTCGTGCAGCAGACGATCGAGAAGGCCGAGAAGATCGCGAGCCGCAAGGCCTCGCAGAATGCGATCTCGGGTTATGCGCCGGCGTTGCCTGAGCTTCTGGGTGGATCGGCTGACCTCGCGGGTTCCAACCTGACCATGTACTCGGGATCCAAGGGCATCACCCGCGACGACGCTTCTGGCAATTACGTCTACTACGGCGTCCGCGAATTCGGCATGGCCGCGATCATGAACGGTATCGCGCTGCATGGTGGATTCATCCCTTATGGCGGTACATTCCTGATCTTCTCCGATTACGCCCGCAACGGGATCCGGATGTCGGCCCTGATGGGGCAACGCGTCCTGTACGTGCTGACTCACGATTCCATCGGACTCGGCGAAGACGGCCCGACCCATCAGCCCATCGAGCAGACCCCGAGCCTGCGCCTGATCCCGAACCTGAACGTCTGGCGCCCCTGCGATGGCGTCGAGACCGCGGTTGGCTGGAAATCCGGGATCGAGCGCACTGACGGTCCCTCGGCGTTCATCCTGTCGCGCCAGGGTCTGGCCCCGCAGACGCGCGATGCGGAACAGGTCGCGAACATCGCCCGCGGAGGGTATGTGCTGCGCGACTGCAACGGTACCCCCGACCTGATCCTGATCGCGACGGGTTCCGAGATAGGGATCTCGTTGCAGGCCGCGGACACGCTGGCCGGCAACGGGCGCAAGGTGCGCGTGGTCTCGATGCCCTGTGTCGAGCTCTTCGAGCAGCAGGATCCGGCATATCGCGAAGCGGTGCTGCCCGCCGCTGTCAGGGCTCGTGTCGCGGTGGAAACCGGCGCGACCGCGGGCTGGTACAAGTACGTTGGCCTCGATGGCGCTGTTGTGGGTCTCGACCGCTTTGGTGAGTCGGCACCCGGTGATGCGCTGATGAACTACTTCGGCTTCACCGCCGAGAACATCGTGAGTGTCGCCGAGTCGGTACTGGCCTGAATTCGGGGCTGCCTCCGGCGAACGGAAGGATTTCATGCAAAACCATACAAGTTGGGAGAGTGAGTTATGACGATCAAAGTCGGTATCAATGGGTTCGGCCGTATTGGCCGTATGGCGTTTCGCGCCATCGCGCAGGAGTTCCCCGGGCTCGAAGTGGTCGCGATCAATGATCTGCTGGACCCCGAATACCTGGCCTACATGCTTCGCTACGATTCGGTCCATGGTCGGTTTGACGGTGATGTCTCGGTCGACGGAAGCAACATGGTGGTCAATGGCAAGAAGATCCGCCTGACCGCCGAGCGCGATCCGTCCAATCTCAAGTGGAGTGAAGTCGGGGTCGATGTCGTGGTCGAGTCCACCGGCTTTTTCCTTACCGAGGAAACCTGCCAGAAGCATATCGACGCCGGCGCGAAAAAGGTGGTCCAAAGCGCGCCTTCCAAGGATGCCACGCCGATGTTCGTCTACGGCGTGAACCACACCGAATACGCCGGACAGGCAATCGTCTCCGCCGCTTCCTGCACCACCAACGCGCTGGCTCCCGTGGCCAAGGTGCTGCACGACCGGTTCGGGATCAAGCGTGGTCTGATGAGCACCGTCCATGCCGCCACCGCGACTCAGAAGACGGTCGACGGCCCTTCCCAGAAGGACTGGCGTGGCGGCCGTGGGATCCTGGAAAACATCATTCCCTCGTCAACCGGAGCCGCGAAGGCCGTGGGCAAGGTGCTCCCCTCGCTGAACGGCAAACTCACCGGCATGGCGTTCAGGGTGCCCACTTCCGACGTCTCGGTCGTCGACCTGACAGTAGAACTGGAGAAGGGCGCAAGCTACGACGACATCTGCAAGGCGATGAAAGAGGCCTCGGAAGGTGAGCTCAAGGGTGTGCTGGGTTACACCGACGAGAAGGTTGTGTCGACCGATTTCCGGGGTGTGAATACTCCGTCCATCTTCGATGCCGAGGCCGGCATCCAGCTCGACGACACCTTTGTCAAGGTCGTGGCCTGGTATGACAACGAGTACGGTTATACCTGCAACATGATGCGTGTTGTGGAGCACGTCGGGAAGTAACGATCCCTTTGCCCACCCCGCCGGCAGCGGATTCCTGCCGATGGGGTGGGCAGCACCTCACGGAGGGCGGTTGGGCAAGCCGGAATGGAGGCTTGCCCAAACGCTTTCATTCTGTCCCGAGTTTTCAAAGGAGTGGTGTGATGCCCGTCATCAAGATGACCGACCTCGATCTGAGCGGCAAGCGCGTATTGATCCGCCAGGATCTGAACGTTCCCGTCAAGGACGGGAAAGTCACTTCGGATGCGCGTATTCGCGCGAGTCTGCCGACCGTCGAGAAGGCGCTCGAGGGTGGAGCCACGGTGATGCTGATGTCACATCTGGGGCGTCCAACCGAAGGCGAATTCTCAGAAGCTGATTCGCTGGCCCCGGTTGCCGCGCACATGGGCTCGCTGCTGGGCCGCGAGGTGCGTCTGGTGCGCGACTATCTCGATGGGCTCGAGCTCGCGGAGGGCGAGGTGGTTCTGCTGGAAAACGTCCGCTTCAATGCCGGTGAGAAGAAGGACAAGGAGGAACTTGCCAGAAAGTACGCGGCACTGTGTGACGTATACGTGATGGACGCCTTCGGCACCGCGCACCGGGCACAGGCGTCCACCCACGGTGCCGGCAAGTTTGCGCCTATCGCGTGCGCGGGTCCGCTGCTGGCCGCCGAGCTCGAAGCGCTGGGCAAGGCGCTGGACAATCCGCGGCGGCCGCTGGTTGCCGTCGTCGGTGGGTCCAAGGTTTCCACCAAGCTCACCGTGCTGGAATCGCTGTCGACAGTGGTCGATCAGCTGATCGTTGGCGGCGGCATTGCCAATACCTTCATCGCGGCTCAGGGACATCCGGTCGGGAAGTCCCTTTGCGAGTATGACCTGATCGACGAAGCCAAGCGCCTGATGGCCGCGGCCAGGGCAAAGGGGGGCGACATACCGGTGCCAACCGACGTGACGGTGGGGCAGGAGTTTTCCGAATCGACGCCAGCCACCGTCAAGCAGGTGGCCGACGTGGCCGAGAACGACATGATCTTTGATGTCGGGCCCGAGACGGCATCGTCCTACGCCGATCTGCTGCGCAAGGCCGGCACCATCGTCTGGAACGGCCCGGTCGGGGTGTTCGAATTCGACCAGTTCGAAAACGGAACCCGGGCCATGGGCGAGGCCATCGCCGAGAGCGACGCATTCTCGATTGCGGGTGGTGGTGACACGCTGGCGGCGATCGACAAGTACGGTTTGTCCGAACGCATCAGCTATATCTCCACCGGTGGTGGTGCGTTCCTGGAGTTCCTCGAAGGCAAGACCCTTCCGGCGGTCGCAATGCTCGAAGATCGGGCGCGGGGCTGAAGCCCTGCCGCGGGACAAGGAAACCGCCGCACATGAGACGCACCAAGATCGTGGCTACACTGGGGCCGGCAACGGACAGCGAGCAGGCACTGGAAAAGCTGATTCGCGCGGGCGTCGACGTCGTCCGCGTGAACTTCTCACACGGTGATCATGATGGACACCGGCGGCGGGTCCAGCGCGTGCGCGAAATTTCCGAACGGGTCGGTCGCTGCGTCGGCGTGCTCGGTGACCTGCAGGGTCCGAAGATCCGCATCGCGCGTTTTCGTGACGGTCAGGTCGAACTCAACGAGGGCGACTCGTTCGCACTCGACGCCAGCCTGCCAGCGGACGCTGGCGACCGTACCGAGGTGGGGTTGACCTACCCCGATCTGCCGGGCGACGTGCAGTCCGGGGATATCCTGCTCCTCGACGATGGGCGCCTTGTTCTCAGAGTGGAATCGGTACAGGGGTTGCGTATCGAATCGACGGTAACGGTCGGGGGCACACTCTCGAACAACAAGGGAATCAACCGGCAGGGTGGGGGACTTTCCGCTCCGGCGATCACGGAAAAGGACCGCGAGGATATTCGGCTGGCGGCTGAGCTGGAAGTTGACTTCCTGGCCGTTTCCTTTCCTCGTTCGGCGGAGGACGTTCACCTGGCTCGCACCCTCTTGCGCGAGGCCGGGGGCGATGCGTCGATCTGCGCGAAAATCGAGCGCGCCGAGGCGCTGGCGTTGATCGACGAGATCATTTCAGCTTCCGACGTGATCATGATCGCGCGCGGCGACCTGGGTGTGGAAATCGGTGATGCCGAGCTGCCAGCGGTGCAAAAGAACCTGATCAGCCGGGCACGCAAGCTCAACCGTGTCGTGATCACCGCGACCCAGATGATGGAGTCCATGATCGTCAATCAGATCCCGACGCGCGCGGAAGTGTTCGATGTGGCGAACGCTGTCCTCGACGGGACCGACGCGGTAATGCTGTCTGGCGAAACCGCGACGGGAAGGTATCCGGCCAAGGTCGTCGACAGCATGAGCCGGATCTGCGAAGCAGCCGAGCGCCAGCGGGCGGCAAGACAGTCGACACATCGAATGGACAGCTATTTCGGGCGTGTCGACGAGGCCATAGCCATGGCCACGATGTACACCGCGAATCACCTCGACGTCGCGGCGATCGCGGCGCTGACCGAATCCGGTTCCACCCCTCTCTGGATGTCGCGCATCAGTTCCGGGATTCCGATCTTTGCGTTGACCCAACACCACAAGACCAGCCGCCGGCTGACACTCTACCGCGGCGTTTATCCAGTGCGCCTGGAGACGGTGCCGGATACTCACGAGGAAACCAACCGGGAGGCCATCCGCCTGCTCCTGAATGAAGGGGTGGTCAAGGATGGCGAGTTGGTGATCATCACCAAAGGCGATCTCAAGGGCGTGCAAGGCGGCACAAACGCCATGAAGATCGTGCGTGTGGGCGAGACCATCGCCCTGAACTGATACCATTTTGACCGGAATCCGACCCATCCCCACCCGAATACTGTAAGGAGGAATACCCATGGCACTGATTTCCCTTCGCCAGCTGCTGGACCATGCCGCCGAGCACGGCTACGGCATGCCAGCCTATAACGCCAACAACATGGAGCAGGTCCACTCGATCATGGAGGCCGCGGCCGCGGTCGATTCCCCCGTGATCATCCAGGCATCGGCCGGCGCCAGGAAATACGCGGGCGAGCCCTTCCTGCGTCACCTCATCATTGCCGCGGTCGAGCAGTACCCCGACATCCCGGTAGTTCTCCACCAGGATCACGGTGCCGAGCCCGCGGTCTGTTTCCGCTCGATCCAGTCCGGGTTTACCTCGGTGATGATGGACGGCTCGCTGATGCCCGACATGAAAACTCCGGCGACTTACGAGTACAACGTCGAGACGACGCGCAAGGTCTCCGAGCTCGCGCATGCAGTCGGCGTGTCGGTGGAAGGCGAACTGGGCTGCCTGGGTTCGCTTGAGACGGGCATGGCCGGTGAAGAGGACGGCTCCGGCGCCGAGGGCGTACTGTCGCACGACCAGTTGCTGACCGATCCCGATGAAGCCGCCGACTTCGTGAAAAAGACCGGTGTCGATGCGCTGGCGATCGCCATCGGTACCTCGCATGGCGCGTACAAGTTCACGCGGCCGCCGACTGGCGACATCCTTGCGATCCAGAGGATCAAGGAAATTCACGCCCGCATCCCCAACACCCACCTGGTGATGCACGGTTCTTCCTCGGTCCCGCAGGAGTGGCTGGCGATCATCAACAAGTTCGGCGGTGACATGGGCGAGACCTACGGCGTCCCGGTCGAGGAAATCCAGGAAGGAATCAAGCACGGCGTGCGCAAGGTCAATATCGACACCGACCTGCGCATGGCCTCCACCGGTGCGATCCGCCAGTTCCTCGCGGAAAACCCGAAGGAGTTCGACCCGCGCAAGTTCCTGATCGCCTCGACCAAGGCGATGAAGAGCATCTGCCAGGCCCGCTACGAAGCATTCGGCTGCGCCGGCATGGCGTCGAAGATCAAGCCGGTGAATCTGGATACCATGGTCGCTCGTTACAAGGCGGGCGAACTCGATCCCAAGGTCAACTGAGACGATCCGGAACACGAATTCCGCGGCGTCGCGCGTCGAGCACGGCGCTCGGATTTCGCCGCGGTGATCAGGGGGCTCCGGCCCCCTTTCCGTTGGTCACCGCGGAACACTGGCCTGCCGGTGCGCCCCATGAAGCGCCGCGAGGCAAGCCGAACCGCACCAGAGCGACGGTGTCCGCTGGACCCCAGCCATATCCGTCATGCGCCCGGGCGCGCGCCCCGCTGAGGAAGCGTGTAGGGTGTCAATGAGAGCGGCGAATTGCACCGCTTGAGGCCCGAAGGCATGGGCGGCTGGGCCGGCGTGGTATCGGTGCGTTTCGGCTACGCCTCACGGCACCCTACGCGAGTTCCGGGGCCGGACAGTGTTGATCACAATAGTTCCAACGCATCCCGGAGGTGTTCGACGGAGTGGATCTCCATGCCATCGAGGCGCCTGCGGATACGGTTGCCGGCGGGGATGATCGCCCGGGTCATCCCGTGCTTGATCGCCTCGGACAGGCGTTCCTCGCCGTTCGGGACCGGGCGGATTTCACCGGACAGGCCAATCTCGCCGAAGCAGACGAGATCCAGGCCGAGCGGGCGATCGCGCAGCGAGGACAACGCCGACACCAGCATCGGCAGATCGGCCGCGGTCTCCGACACCCGGACGCCGCCGACCACATTGATGAAGACATCCTGGTCGAACAGCGCGATTCCGCCATGGCGGCTCAGCACGGCGAGCAGCATGATCAGGCGGTTCTGCTCCAGCCCGAGAGTCACCCGGCGTGGCTGCGGCGCATGACTTTCGGCCACCAGCGCCTGCACCTCGACCAGTAACGGACGGGTCCCTTCCCGGGTCACCATCACCACGCTGCCGGAGACCGGTTGGCCATGCCGGGACAGGAAGATCGCGGAGGGATTGGCGACCGGCTTCAGCCCGTCTTCCTGCATCGCAAAGACGCCCAGTTCGTTCACCGCGCCGAAGCGGTTCTTCACGGCACGCAGCATCCGGTAGCGGCCACCAGGATCACCTTCGAAATAGAGCACCGTATCGACCATGTGTTCCAGCACCCGCGGACCGGCGATCTGTCCGTCCTTGGTCACGTGCCCGACCAGGATCACCGTGATGCCGCGCTGCTTCGCCAACCGAACCAGCGCCGCGGCGCTTTCGCGCACCTGTGACACCGATCCCGGCGCGGATTGCAGCGCGGCGCTGTAGAGGGTCTGGATCGAGTCGATCACCAGCACCCTTGGGCGCTCGCGCTCGGCGGTGGCGATGATGTTCTCGACCTGGGTTTCGGTCAGCAGCCGCAGGCCGGAGACATCGAGGCCCAGCCGTTGCCCGCGCAGGCTGACCTGCTGCGCGGATTCCTCGCCCGTGACGTAAAGCGTCTGGTCGGAGGGGAGCAGCGCCAGAACCTGCAACAGCAGGGTCGATTTGCCGATCCCGGGGTCGCCGCCGATCAGCACGACCGAGCCGGTCACCAGCCCGCCGCCGAGGCTGCGATCGAGTTCCGAGATCCGGGTGGAGACGCGCGGGGTTTCGCCGACCGGAAGATCCCCGAGGCGCGTGACACGGGCGGCCTCGCCGGCGTAGCCGCCAGCACGCGGACCCTGCGTCGCGGCACTGGGCTGCAGTTCCTCCATGCTGTTCCAGGCCCCGCAGTCGGTGCACTGCCCGGCCCACTTCGGGCTCACCGCGCCGCACTCCCGGCAGACGTACTGCAGTTTTGCCCGCGCCATCAGCGGCCATCCTCCTGGTCCGGGGGCCAGGGGGGCGGAATGCGGACGGTACGGATGGTGTTGTTCTTGATCTGCACGATGTCCATGACGATGCCATCGATGCGCACGCTCGCGTTCGCATCGGGGATGTGTTCGAGATGCTCGACAATCAGGCCGCTCAGTGTCTTCGGGCCATCGACCGGTAGTTTGAGCCCCAGCGAGCGGTTCAGTTCACGCAGGTGGATGCCGCCATCAACGACCACGCTGCCATCGGGTTGGCGCAACAGATCATCCCCCATGGTCGGTGAGTCAGTGGTGAATTCCCCGACGATCTCCTCCAGCAGGTCTTCCAGCGTCACCAGTCCCTCGATATCGCCATACTCATCGACGACGAGCCCGATCCGCCGCTTCTGTTTCTGAAAATTGATCAACTGACGGTTCAGCGCGGTGCCCTCGGGAATGAAATACGGCGGCTTGATCACCTGACGCAGATCGTCGGGAGTGAAGGATTCCCGGTGCGCGAGCGGCAGGACATCGCGCATGTGCACGAAGCCCAGAACGCGGTCGAGTTCGCCCTCGATCACCGGAAGCCGGGTGAAACTTCCGCTGAGGATCTGTTCCAGCACGTCGTTCCAGTCTTCCTTCAGGTCGAGTGCCACGATCTCGTTGCGCGGGATCATGATGTCCTCGACCGTGGTGCGTTCCAGGTCGAGCAGATTGACCAGCATGCGCTGATGCATTGCGGGGATCAGGGCACCGGCCTCGGCCACCACGGATCGCAGTTCGTCGGCGGTGAGCGCGGCGCGGTCCCTTGCGTCCATTCGAATTCCAAACAGCCTCAGCAGGCCGTTGGCGAGCACATTGACCACGTAGACCACAGGGGACATCACGCGCAGCAACCCGGTGTAGATCCACGCCGCCGGGTAGGCGATCCGTTCACTGTGCAGAGCCGCCACGGTCTTAGGCGCGGTTTCGGCAAAAATCAGCAGAGCCAGCGTCAACAGGCCGGTTGCGATTGCGATGCCAGGGTCACCGAAGAGCCGCCAGCCTATGAACGTGGCGATCTGGGTAATGACGATGTTGACGAAGTTGTTGCCCAGGAGGATCAGTCCAATCAGCCGGTCCGGCCGCTCCAGCAGGCGGGCGGCAAGCTGCGCGCCGAGGTGGCCCTGTTGTGCCTTGTGGCGCATGCGATAGCGGTTGAGCGCCATCAGCGCGGTCTCGGAGCCGGAGAAGAATGCGGACAACAGGAACAGCAGGAACAGCACGCCGAACAACGCACTCAAGGGAATTTCGTTCAAGGATCTGTACCGTGTTGTTGGAGATTATTGCGACCGCGGAGGGTTGCGGCCATTGGGTGGGGTCCGCATTGAGCCGAGATCAAGTCTGCTCGTTCGTTCGGGAGGTGGGTTGTGAACCCCACGATTCGTGAGTTGTTCATGAAGCGGTACACCCTGTGGTCTAACGCTGGTGGCGTGGGGGTGTTTGATGAATCCGGTGTCCTCACCGCAGCGCACCGTCAACGCGCTCACACGCGCTGCAGAATGATCTCCAGAACCAGCTTGGAGCCGAAATAGGCGAGCACAAGGCTGACGAACCCACCGGTGGTCCAGGCCAGTGCGCGGGAACCCCGCCAGCCGAATCGCCAACGCCCAAGCAACAGCACCGAAAACATGATCCACGCCAGGATCGAGAGCACCGACTTGTGTACCAGATGCTGCGCGAACAGATCTTCAAGGAAGATCAAGCCACTGGCCAGGCTCAGGGTCAGGAAGATCCAGCCGACGAAGATCATCCGGAACAGCCACATTTCCATCGAGAACAGCGGCGGGAGGTAGCGCACGATCCCCTTGGTATGATGATCGTGAAGGGCACGGTGCTGGGCGGTCATCACCGCTGCCTGTACGGTGGACAGCGCCAGAAAGGCCCAGCCCAGCGCCGCCAGCATGATATGGATCTCGACGTACGGTGTGGTCGTGACCCGCCTGCCGCCGTCACAGGTAAGCGCGACCAGCAGTGCCAATGCGGTCAGCGGCAATACGATCACGCCCATGATCGCCAGCGGATGACGCAGCGATGCCAGCCACAACAGCACCGCGACCAGCCATAGTGCCGCGGCGAGCGCGTTGCCCAGGCAGAGGTTCAGGCCCTGATCGGTAATCACCAGTTGCGATATCGCCGCCAGGTGAATCGCAAGCGCCATGGCCCATGTGATCAGGGGGCCACGCGGTTGCGCCGGCGCCGGTGGTTGCCGGCGCGCGGACACGACCAGGTAGCCCGTGGTCAGGAGGTACAGGAGAATCGCAAGAAGGCCGATGGCAACGCTCATGGTCTCGGATTATCCACGCATCGCGCCGATAATGCACCGAAGTCCCTGGTGACGGTACACTGGCCGAGGAATTTCCATCGTAGGGGAACGAATATGTTTGACGGCCTTTCCAGCCGCCTGCAGGCAACGGTCAAGCGCCTCAAGGGCCAGGCCCGGCTGACCGAGGATAATATCCAGGAGGCACTGCGCGAGGTGCGCATGGCCCTGCTCGAGGCCGATGTGGCGCTGCCCGTGGTTCGCGAATTCATCGGTGAAGTCCGTGCCAAGGCGCTGGGCAAGGAGGTCATCGGCAGTCTGACTCCCGGGCAGGCGTTCATCAAGGTCGTCAATGACGAACTGGTCCGGGTGATGGGCGGTGCCGGCACCGATCTGAACCTCGCGAGCCAGCCGCCGGCGATCGTACTCGTGGCCGGTCTGCAGGGGGCCGGCAAGACGACGAGCATCGGCAAGTTGGCGCGGCTGTTGCGTGAACGCCAGAAAAAGAAGGTCGCCGTGGTCAGTTGCGACGTGTATCGTCCCGCGGCCATAAAGCAGCTCGAAACACTGGCCGGCCAGGTCGAGGTCAGTTTCTATCCGAGCGATATCACACAGCGTCCGGAGGCGATCGCTCGTTCCGCGGTGGATCGGGCCCGGCGCGAGATGAAGGACGTCCTGCTGGTCGATACCGCGGGCCGTCTGCACGTTGACGACGCGATGATGGCCGAGATCAAGGCCCTGCACGAGGCGATCGACCCGATCGAGACCCTGTTCGTGGTCGACGCGATGACTGGACAGGACGCCGCCAACACCGCGCGGGCTTTCGGCGAGGCGCTGCCGTTGACCGGTGTGATCCTGACCAAGGCCGATGGCGATGCCCGGGGCGGCGCCGCGCTTTCGGTGCGCAAGATCACTGGTGTGCCGATCAAGTTTCTGGGTATGGGCGAGCGTTCCGAGGCACTGGAGCCGTTTCACCCAGAACGCATCGTCTCGCGCATCCTGGGCATGGGTGATGTGCTGACCCTGGTCGAGGAAGCGACCCGGCAGGTCGACCAGGACAAGGCGGAAAAGCTCGCGCGCAAGTTGAAGAAGGGGCGCTCGTTCAATTTCAATGATCTGCACGACCAGCTTTCGCAGATGCAGCGAATGGGAGGAATCGGCAGCCTGCTGGAAAAGCTGCCGGGAGCCGGACAATTGCCCGATGCGGTGAAGAATCAGACCAACGACCGCGAGATCCGGCGCATGATGGCCGTCATCGGTTCGATGACCGAGCAGGAGCGGCGACGCCCGGAACTGATCAAGGGATCGCGCAAGCGGCGTATCGCCGCCGGATCGGGCGCGCAGATTCAGGATGTGAACCGTCTGCTGAAACAGCACACCCAGATGAGCAAGGCGATGAAGAAATTCTCCAAGGGCGGTGCCGGCAAGATGATGCGGGCTCTCGGCGGCAAGCTTGGCGGCATCGGGGGTATGGGTGGGCCGGGTGGCCCCGGACCGGGCGGTTTCCCCTTCCGTTAGCGTGAAAGAGTCCCCGTAGGGTGCCGTGAGGCGAAGCCGAACCGCACCGATACCACGCCGACCGTGGTCCCCAGGCTTCCGGGCCTCGAACGGTGCAATTCGCTGCGCTCATTGACACCCTACGCTTGGACCTTTCATGGTTCGGGGTGGCCGCCGGCAACATGACCGTTAACGTGAAAGAGTTCCCGTAGGGTGCCGCGAGGCGCAGCCGAACCGCACCGAGGTCAGTTGCGGCGGATTTTCGGGGCGCCGGTCACTGGTCCGTTATACACAGGAGGTTGTTTCGTGGCCGCAGTAGGCTATAATCCCCGGTTTCCTCAAGCACACTGAATTCGCCGAGGTCCAGAACAGGCATGGTTACCATTCGTTTGTCCCGTCGTGGCGCGAAGCGCGCACCCTTTTACCAGATCGTTGTTACCGACTCGCGCGCCCGCCGTGACAGCGGCTATATCGAACGCATCGGGTTTTTCAACCCGGTTGCCCGCGGTCAGGAGGTCCCGTTCCAGATCGATCTGGAACGTGTCGACCACTGGATCGAGCGCGGTGCCGCGACTTCCGAACGCGTCGGGCAGTTGATCAAGAACCATCGCAAACAGGTTGCCGCCGCAAGCTGAGACACCCAAAGTCCGTGCGCCCGTGATTCCTTCGGAAGAAGAGGATCGGCTGATCGTCGGGCGCGTGTCAGGCGTCTATGGAGTCAAGGGTTTCGTGCGTGTGTTCTCCGACACGGAACCGCGTGCCGCGATCACGGAGTTCCCCCGCTTATGGCTGCAGCGTGGCGGTTGTTGGGAGTGTCTCGAGGTCGAGGACGGGCGCGCTCATGGTCACGGAGTGGTTCTCAAGTTCCGGGAGACCGGGGACCGGGAAGGGGCGCATGCTTTGATCGGTTGCAGGCTGGCGATTGAACGCGACTGGTTGCCGCCACCCGAGGAGGGGGCGTTTTACTGGGCCGACCTGCAAGGCCTGACGGTGGAAACGGTGGATGGAAGGGTGCTTGGGAAAATCCACGGTTTCATCCAGACGGGTGCCAACGATGTGATGGTGGTCAAGGGCGATCGTGAACGCCTGGTGCCCTGGGTCCGAGACCGGTACGTGGTCGGCGTGGACCTGGAAGCCGGTTGCGTGCGGGTCGACTGGGATCCGGATTTTTGAGCACCAAGATGCGCTTTGACGTGATCACGCTGTTTCCCGAGATGGTGGCCACGGTCGCTGACCACGGGATCACCGGGCGAGCAGCGGATCAGGGGCTGTACGAACTGCATACCTGGAACCCGAGGCGCTGGGGCGCCGGGGTGCACCAGGCGGTCGATGATCGACCCTATGGCGGTGGCCCTGGAATGGTGATGCAGTACGGCCCGCTGGCCGCCGCTCTGGCGGCTATGCGCAGGGATGATCCGTGTCCCGTGCCGGTCGTGGCGCTGACGCCGCAGGGGCGTCCGGTCGATCAGGCCGCCGTGCGTCGTTTTGCGCGGCTGCCCCGCCTGGCGTTGCTGTGCGGACGCTACGAGGGCATCGATGAGCGGGTGCTGGAAGCCGAGGTCGACGAAGAATGGTCGATCGGAGATTATGTGCTCTCTGGTGGAGAACTGGGAGCGATGGTGCTGATCGATGCCTGCGTCCGGCTGCTGCCGGGAGCCCTCGGTCATGCCGATTCGGCGGCGCAGGACTCCTTTACCGACGGACTTCTCGACTGTCCGCATTACACGCGGCCGGAGGTGGTCGCGGGGCGCGGGGTCCCGGCGGAACTGCTGACCGGCCACCATGCGCAGATCGAGCGCTGGCGTCGCCGTGCGGCGCTGGGGCGCACCTGGGAACGCAGGCCCGACCTGTTGGCCGGCCTGGACCTGGGGCCGGACGATGCGGCCCTGCTGGACGAATACCGAAGCCTGCGGAAGGTCTCCGCGGGCGGCAGAAACAGCGACGATTGAGGTTCGACGATGAAGAGCATTATTGAGCAACTGGAAGCCGAACAGATGAAGAGTTCGGTACCCGACTTCGGCCCCGGCGATACCGTCGTGGTTCAGGTCAAGGTCAGGGAAGGCGACCGGGAGCGGCTCCAGGCCTTCGAGGGCGTGGTGATTGCCAAGCGTAATCGCGGCTTGAACTCCGCGTTCACCGTGCGCAAGGTATCCTACGGCACCGGTGTGGAGCGAGCGTTCCAGACGCATAGCCCGCTGGTGGCGGAGATCCAGGTCAAGCGTCGTGGAGCGGTGCGCCGGGCCAAGCTCTATTACCTGCGTGACCGGACCGGCAAGGCAGCACGGATCAAGGAAGACATCAAAGCCGCGCGCTGATTCGGGCCGCGATGCCCGAAAGCCCGGACACCACGACCGTCGACCTCCGGCGTTGCCTTGTTCCGCAAGGGGCGCTGGAGTTCGTCTGCGCGTGTTCGGCGAGCCATGGACTGCTGGTTGCCGACTGGCTCGTTTCCGATGCGGTGGCGGAATCCGCACCGGGAAATCCTCGGCGACTGCCCACCGGCTTCCGCGCGGCATTGGACCGGGCTCTGCGTCAAGCGGCCCCCGTCGTTCCGGTGGGGATTCCCTTCGATCCCCTCGATTATCTGCGGGATGCGGCGAATTGGCGTGCACCGGCGGATGTTCCTTCAGGCAGTCCGCACTCCCGCAAGGTCTGGGAAGCTCTCTGCAATATCCCCGTCGGTGAAACTCGCAGCTATGGCGACATTGCGCGCGCCATCGGTTCCTCGGCCCAGGCTGTGGGACAGGCCTGTCGCGCCAACCCCTGGCCGTTGTTCGTTCCCTGTCACCGCGTGGTACCTGTGTCGGCCTCGGGACACAGGGCTGGCGGCTACGCCGGGCAACGGCAGGGACCGCTGGCGGACATCAAGGGTTGGCTGCTGAATCATGAGATACCAGGGTCCTGGCCCGGTATCGCCACGTCCTGTCGGTTGCCGTAAGGTCGGATCGGCATGGTGTTTGCCTGAAGGATCCTCTCTGGGGTGCCGTCAGGCGAAGCCGAACCGCACCGATGTCAAGCCGGCTCCAACCCCAATTTTCCAGGCCTCGAGCGATTCGATTCGCTGCCCTCATTGTTGCTTCCCATGGCTGCGCTCATGCCTTGCAGGTTTCGGGGTTGCAGGTGTGGTCACGGCGGTTGGCCTGGGTCACGGATTCTCGTCTCATGGGGAAAAATCCCGAAGGATGCACCACAACTGGGGAATAATCCTTGGGGTGATCGCGTCTGCATGGTGATGTTGTTTTGAGCGCCTTCAATAAAATCAGCATGTTAGAAGGGTCTGATGTCTGGGTTTTCGTTGACAGGGGCTCTGCGCATTTGCACGATGAAGGGAGGTTCGGCCCCGTCGGGTCCGTGCCATCAAAAAAAACGATGTCCTACCATGTGATGGAGGTTTCCATGTTGAAAAAAGCCTTGCTCGCGATACCAGTGGCACTGGCTCTGGGGGCTACGGCCCATGCCGAAAAGCCGCCGGAAGAAGTCCTTCAGGGGCTGATTGACTCGATTGACTCGCGGTATCTCACCCAGAGTGAGATGAACCTGATGATGATGCCCGACAACCCCGCCCTTTGGGTCGGAATGGACGGAGAGGATCTGTTCCACACGCCTCGCGGACCGAATAACGTCTCCATGGAGGCCTGTGACTTCGGCAAGGGTCCCGGAGTCCTTGAGGGAGCCTATGTCGAAATGCCGCGTTATTTCGATGACACCGGCAAGGTGATGGACCTCGAGACGCGCATCGTGCATTGCATGACCGAGGTTCAGGGCTTCGCCGCGGACGACCCGGCCGTGCGCCAGCGGCATGGTTCTGGTTCCGACCACATGAAGATCCAGACTTACATCGCAATGCAGTCCAACGGGATGGAATGGAACAACCCGCTCGATCATCCGCTGGAGAAGGCGATGCGCGACGCCGGTCAGGTGCTGTTCGCGCGCCGTGCCGGAATGTCCGATTTCAACTGCTACGCCTGTCATGGGCAGTCCGGCAAGCAGGTGCGGGCCTCGGTGCTTCCCAACGCCAATGTCCCGGAGGACTGGACCAAGGCGATCTCCTGGCCGGCTCACCGTGTCGGCCACGACAACGTCCGCAGCAGTCAGCACCGCGTTCGTGGCTGCTACTACCAGATGCGTCAGGCAGGCATGCTGGCGGGATCCGACGCGTCGATCGCGCTGATCTCGTACTGGACCGATATGGCACGTGGCCAACCGGCCATCCTGCCTGACATGAAGCGCTGATCCCGGACGCACAAGGAGATTCGACATATGTTCAAGAAGACCCCTTTAGCGGCTGGAATCGCCGCTGTTGCAACGATCATTTTCGCCGGCGGTTGTGCCGTGGCTGACGCAGGCAAGAATGGCAAGGTCGATTACACGGCCATGACCCCGCATGAACTCGCCGAATACCTGATCTTCGAGGCCAACGGCGGCGGATTCAACCTCGCCCAGGAAATGCAGGAAGGTGGCACTGCGCGTGACCGCATGAAGCAGGACGAACTGCAGAAGGCCTGCTCGATCATCGGTGACGGCAAACCGGATGCGGAAACCCTAGAGGCCGTTCGCCAGGCGGCGACGGAGTCGATCGTGTATCCGGAAGGCGGCATCCAGTTGGGAGACTGGGAGCGTGGTCGCGTGCTCGCATGGTCCGGTTTCGGCTACCGCGTCGGTCACAATTACGACGATCACAACGTGCGCGAAGTTGGCGGCACTTGTTACAACTGCCATCAATTCGCCACCGACCGCGTTGGCGGTAACGTCGGTCCGAGCCTGACCGGCTATGGCAAGACCCGTGGCACCAGCGAGCCCATTCTGAAGTATGTGTACGACATGATCTACAACCCGCACACCTACTTCCCCTGCACCCACATGCCGCGGTTCGGCTCGAGCGGGTTCCTGGATAAGCAGGCGATCGCCGATATCATGGCCTACATGTTCGACCCGGAGTCCCCGGTCAACGAATAACATCTGACCAGTGACGATGGCGGGTCCTTCGGGACCCTGAACAGGCCGCCGATGGAGATATCGGCGGCCTTTTTTGCGTTGGACGGCTGGCGTCGACGAGGCCATCCCATGCCTGCTGTCACCCCGGACCATGAAAGGTCCAGGCGTAGGGTGTCAATGAGCGCAGCGAATTGCACCGCTCGAAGCCCGGACGCCGGCCGGCTGGATGTCGGTTCGGTTCGGCTTCGCCTCACGGCACCCTGCGGGGGACTTTCACGTTAACAGCCGACCTGGCTAACGGCGTGTTCAAATGGTGGCCCGCAGGGCGCTTTGCGGGTATCGTCTGTTCCCGGCATGCTCAGCTATCAGCACGAATATCACGCCGGCAATTTCGCCGATGTCCACAAGCATCTGCTGCTGTGGCTGGTGCTCGACTCGTTGCTGGCCCGTCCGAAGCCGTTCGTGGCGCTCGACCTGTTTGCCGGTGCCGGTCAGTATCCGCTCGATGCGGGAGCCGCCAGACGCACCGGGGAATGGCGCGAGGGAATCGGTCGCCTGTGGGCGCATGCCGAGGGGCCGGCCCCACTGCGCGCTTACCTGGATTCGCTGCATGCATTGCAGCCGGTCCCGGGTGAGGATCCGCGCTTATATCCCGGGTCGCCGCAGCTGATTCGTTCCCGTCTCCGGGCGCGGGATCGTCTGATCGCCTGCGAACTGCACCCGACCGCCCATGCGCAGCTGCACACCGCTCTGCGGTCGGATTCGCGCTGTCATGTGCATCGCCGCGACGCCCGCGAGGCGGCGCGTGCACTTTTCCCCCCTGAGCCTCGTCGCGGGCTGGTGCTGCTCGATCCGGCGTATGAGCGTAGTGCCGAGTACGATGAAGTCGCGGCGATCGCCGCGGATATCCGTCGGCGCTGGAATACCGGGGTGTTGATGATCTGGTATCCGATCCTGGCCGAGGGTCGGTACGCAGCCCTGCGTGACAGGTTGCTGGCCGCGCATGCCGGCGAGGACTGCCTGGTCAGTGAGCTTCGCCTGAGCCAGCCGATACGCGGTCCCGGACTGCAGGGATCGGGAATGATCGTGCTCGGTGCGCCGTGGCAGCTCCCTCGGCAGGCAAGGCAAACCCTGTTCGCCGCTTGGCAAAGCCTCGACGGTGACCGGTCGGGTGGCCTGTTCCAATTGCACGCCCTTGAAAACGGGCGCGGGCGACCCCATTTCGAACGGGTCGAATCGTTTGAACCCACAAAAAATACCGGATGTGACGGATTATGACTGAGACCCAACGCGAAACCCGAAGCTTCGAAACCGAAGTCAGCCAGCTGCTGCACCTGATGGTGCACGCGCTGTATTCCAACCGCGAGATCTTCCTGCGCGAGATCATCTCCAACGCCGCCGACGCCTGCGACAAGCTGCGCTTCGAGGCCCTGGCCCAGCCGGGCGCGATTGCTCAGCCAGCGCAGTTGACCATCGACGTCAGTGTCGACAAGGAAGCGCGCCAGATCCGCATCACCGATAACGGCATCGGGATGTCGCGTGACGAGGTGGTCGCGAATATCGGCACCATCGCTCGTTCCGGTACCAAGGAGTTTCTGGGTCGCCTGACCGGCGATCAGAAAAAGGATGCCCAGTTGATCGGTCAGTTCGGAGTCGGGTTCTACTCGGCGTTTACCGTGGCAGACCGTGTGACGCTGGAGACTCGTCGCGCCGACGCGCCCGAGGATGCGGCGGTGCGCTGGGAATCCGACGGTGCCGGAAGCTATACGTTGGAAGACTGTTCGCGTGCGCTGACCGGAACCGAAGTTACGCTGCACCTGAAGGAGGACGCCGAAGAGTTCCTGGAGTCCTATCGTTTGCGCCACATCATCACCCGGTATTCGGACCACGTCGCGTTTCCGATCCGTATGCCAAAGCAGGACGACGACGGCAAGGCGACCGACGAATGGGAGACCGTGAACCGGGCGAGTGCGCTGTGGACCCGATCCAAGAGCGATGTCAGCGACGAGGAATACCGCGAGTTCTACAAGCATGTTGCGCATGACTTCGAGGACCCGGCCGCGTGGGTGCACAGTCATGTGGAAGGCAAGCAGCAGTACACGACGCTGTTCTACATCCCCAAGCGCGCTCCGTTCGACCTCTGGGACCGCGACCGCCGACATGGTGTGAAGCTGTACGTGAAGCGCGTGTTCATCATGGACGATGCCGAGAAGATGCTGCCGAACTACTTGCGGTTCGTGCGCGGCGTGGTCGATTCCTCCGATCTGCCGCTGAACGTTTCGCGCGAGATCCTGCAAAGCAACCGGCTGGTTGACGGAATACGTGCCGGCTCGGTGAAGAAGATTCTCGGCCTGCTCGAGTCCATCGCCGAGAGCGAGCCGGAAAAATACGCGGAAATCTGGACCAACTTTGGACGGGTGCTGAAGGAGGGGCCGGGCGAGGATTACTCGAACCGGGAACAGATCGCGAAGCTGTTGCGTTTCGCCAGCACGAAAAACAGCGATGACACGCAGAGCGTATCGCTGGCCGAGTACAAGGAACGCATGAAGGAGGGCCAGAAGGCGATCTACGTGGTGACCGCCGACAGCGCAGCGGCCGCGCGCAACAGCCCGCATCTGGAGATCTTCCGCAAGCACGGGCTCGAGGTTCTGCTGCTCTCGGATCGCGTCGACGAGTGGCTGTTGTCGCACCTCGACAGTTTCGACGGTACGCCGATCAAGTCGGCGGCGAAGGGCGATCTCGATCTCGGTGAAGTCATCGGCAAGGACGAGCCGGAAGACGACGCATCGAAGGCCGCCGAAGACGATCTCGGTGACCTGCCGGAGCGGATCGGAAAGACCCTGGGTGATCGCGTGGACAGCGTGCGCGCGTCGAAGCGTCTGGTCGAATCAGCCTCCTGTATCGTGCTCGGCGAGCACGAGATGGCGCTGTATCTGCAGGAGCTGATGAAGCAGGCCGGCCAGCCGACGTTCGGGAGCAAGCCGGTGCTCGAGGTCAATCCCGGGCATCCGTTGGTGCAGCGCCTGAAACAGGCGTCCGAAACGGAGTTCGACGACCTCGCCACGCTGCTGTTCGAGCAGGCGCTGCTGACCGAGGGCGGGCAGCTCGAGGATCCCGCGGGCTTCGTCGCCCGACTGAACCGGTTGTTGCTGAACGCGGACTGATCGGCCGGGGGCGTCGGCTGGGCCTTCGTGCTTGGCGGCGATCACGGGTGTTGTCGCCACGGTACGGTTCGGCCGCGCCTCACGGCATCCTGCGGGACCTTTCCATCCGTAGGGTGTCAGTGAGCTAAGGGATTTGCGCCGATGGAGCGCCGATGAGTGACTGTCGGAGCGGCGCAGGCATACTGGAGTCGCGCGCACGTGATCACCTCTGGAGCAGGTTCTCCAACGCCTGTTCGAATGCGATTCCGATGCGCCGCCCAAGCGGTTGCCGGCGGCTGAAACTGACTTCGTAGACTTCGTGCTCGCGAGTCAGTGCCATCAGCAGGTCGTCGCTCGTTCGCAGTTCATCGACGAGCTGCAGCTCCAGCGCCTGTTCGCCGTACCAGTGTTCACCGGTGGCAAGGGTGTCGAGGTCCAATTGCGGACGGTACCGTTGCAGGTAGGCCTTGAACAGATCGTGTGTTTCCTCGAGTTCCTGTTGGAACTTCGCCCGCCCCTCGGGCGTGTTCTTGCCCAGGATCGTCAGGGTGCGCTTGTGCTGCCCCGCGGTCAGCAGCTCGATATCGACATCATGGCGTTTCAGCAGCCGATGGATGTTCGGGATCTGCGCCACCACGCCGATCGAACCGACGACCGCGAAGGGTGCGGCCGTGATCCTGTGCGCGACGGCCGCCATCAGGTAACCGCCGCTGGCAGCGACCCGGTCGATGGCGACAGTGAGGTCGAGCCCTGCATCACGCAGGCGCGCCAGCTGGGCTGCCGCGAGGCCATACGGAGGCACCAGCCCGCCGCCGCTCTCCAGGCAGACAACGGCGCGGTCGACCCCGGGACGCGCGAGGGTCAGGATCGCGGAGACTTCCTCGCGCAGGCTATCGACCCGGGTGCCACGGATGTCGCCTTGGAATCGCATCACGAAGATGCGGCCCTTCTCTTCATGAAGACCCTTGGCAGCTGCCTTGCGCTGGCGCTTGTATTCCTTGCCATGCCGCCGCAATGCGCGCCAGCCCAGAACCCGCAGCCGAAGGACGCGCTCCATGTTGCGGTAGCGTTGGTTAAGGTGCTTCACCGTGAGTTGCTCGTCGCCGCGGTCCCGCCCGCGCTGGGACAGTGAGGCGACCGCACCCAGCACGGCGAGCGCAATGAGCAGAATGGTCAGGCCCTTGGCCAGGAACAATGCGTAGTCCTGCACGAACTCCATGCGTACTCCCTCGTTGTTCGGCGCCTGTTTCAGGCTCCCGGTATGCTGGATCCACGATCTTACGCGGGAAGGACGGAATGGTCTCCGATCGGGATGAGGATTCGTATGAGACTCGAAACCCACAGCCTGGTTTGGCGGGACCCGTCGCCATTGCGTTTGGCGGCGTGGATACCCTGAGTCTGCGGCAACTCGACGAGATGAACCAGGTTCCGAAGGGAACGTCTTTCCGGCGCTTCAAGGCCTTGCTTGGCGTGCTCGAGGAAGGTCGCGATTTCTTTCGGCTTGACGCATCCACGCACGCTGCCCTCCTCGCCCGCCTGCGCGCGGAGCAACTGATCTATCCGTCGAGTGTGCATGTGCTGCTGATCACCGAATCCGGATATCGCCGCATGCTGGACCGCGGAGGCTGTGCTCCCTGAGCGCGCGGCCTCATCCTCGGACCGTACGTTTACCCCTGGTTCCCTTTTTCGCGATGGTTCCTTCGTGTTCTGGCCAGCTCGCGCAGCAGGGCCTCCTGTTCATTGAATGACGGCTGCCTCCTGGATGTGGGGGGCTCGGCGCTGGCAGCGCCTTCCTGTCCCGTCGGGGCATGACCCGCGCGCTCGCTTTCCTTCAATGCCTGGTAGTCCGCGAGGTCGTGGTTGATCGCATCCGCGGTGGCATCGTCGGTGTAGCGGCCACGGTAATCCTTGGGTGGCCTTTTCCCCTTGCGCAGGAAGATCTGCACGCGCAAGTCCTTGTTGTAGGCAACCACGCGGCGGTCGATCCAGAAAAGATCATGGATCGCCAGGCTGGCCAGCACTGTCCAAGGCAGCAACCACCACCAGGAAGGCGCCAGCCAAGCGGTCCCGAGCGTGAGCAGAGTCAAAACCGGGAACGCCGTGCCGCCGCGGGGTTCGCCAAGATAGAAGCGGTGCAGACCCAGCGGGAACAGGACCCACGCGGCGTAGGCTCGGAGTCTGGAGCGCATCGCGCTGGCCAAGGCCGCATTCACGGCCTGCAGCCCACCGCCTTTCAGGTTGAGTTCTTGCCAGGCCCCGCGCATTGTTACTGATCCTTCTCGCTTGTGGGTGGATCTGCTGGAAGCTGGGGAGCTTCCCTGATGCTTTGCAGTCTAACGCCGCGAGCTGCACCCTCGGGGAATACCGTTTGCTATTGCGGCTTTCCGGGGAAACTGGCATCCGGAACAATATCCGGTAAGACTAAGCCCATGTCTGATCGGCGCCTGCAAGTTTTCTTCACCGTCGCTCGCCTGCTTTCGTTCACGCGGGCGGCGGAGGTGCTGCACATGACGCAGCCAGCAGTGACTTTTCAGGTGCGGCAACTGGAAGAGCAGTTTGATACCCGCCTTTTCGACCGCAACCACAACCGGGTGACCCTGACCGACGCGGGCCGTCTTGTTTTCCGTTATGCGGAGCGTATCTTCGAAACCTACACCGAGATGGAAGCGGCGATGCGCGAGCTCAAGGGGGCGGTCGGCGGTGCGCTGGTACTGGGTGCCAGCACCACGGTGGCTGAGTACCTTCTCCCGACACTGCTTGGTTCCTTTCTTCGCAGTCATCCCGATGTCGGGATCAGCCTCCGAGTGGGGAACACTGAGGCCGTCGTGGCCATGGTCGAGGAAAGTGAGATCGACCTGGGAG
>SLHN01000226.1 GCA_007136145.1 Thioalkalivibrio sp. | reverse complement strand
GCGAGCCACTCTACGCTCCTGAAGGTACCGGATTCGATTTTTTTCCATCGCAGGCTGGTGTCAACGGCGCCATCTTGAGGTCATACTGTGCACATGGAGTCCCGCCTGGTCGATATGCAGCGTCTTCCGGAAGACGGAGGCGTCGAGACGAGCCTGCGTCCACTGCGTCTGGCCGATTTTGCCGGGCAACCGCGCACGGTCGAGCAAATGGACCTGTTCATCCGTGCCGCGCGTGGACGTGGCGAGGCGCTTGACCATACGCTGGTGGCAGGACCGCCTGGTCTGGGGAAAACGACACTTGCGCATATCATCGCGCATGAACTCGGTGTGGGCCTGCGGCAGACGTCCGGCCCGGTACTGGAGCGCGCTGGCGATCTGGCGGCGATCCTGACTGCCCTGGAGCCGCGGGATGTGCTTTTCGTCGACGAGATTCATCGCTTGCCGACCGTGGTCGAGGAAGTTCTCTACCCAGCACTCGAGGATTTCCAGCTGGATATCATGATTGGCGAGGGGCCGGCGGCACGGTCGATCAAACTGGATCTGCCGCCGTTCACGATGGTCGGTGCGACCACTCGTGCGGGGTTGCTGAGTGCGCCGCTGCGTGACCGGTTCGGCATCGTGCAACGGCTGGAGCATTACAATATCGACGATCTGGCTGGTATCGTACGCCGTGCGTCCCTTGTTCTGGGAGTAGGTATCGAGGCTGGAGGCGCCCTGGAAATCGCCCGGCGCGCGCGGGGAACGCCGCGGCTCGCCAACAGGTTGCTGCGCCGGGTCCGAGATTTTGCCCAGGTGCGTGCCGACGGATTTATCTCGGGCGAGGTGGCTGCCGAGGCGCTGGATCTTCTCGCGATCGATGCGGCGGGTCTGGACGCCCAGGATCGGCGCTTGCTGGAGGTGCTTGTGGAGAAATTCGATGGTGGTCCGGTTGGAGTCGAGAGTCTGGCCACGGCCTTGAACGAGGACCGCGGCACGCTCGAGGATGTGGTGGAGCCATTCCTGATCCAGCAGGGTTACCTGATGCGTACTCCACGTGGACGGCAGGCGACCCGCCAGACTTTTCTGCTGTTGGGCCTGCCCGACCGGGTTCTGGCGCGCCCTGATCTCTTCGCGCCGTCCGCCGGGCCGCAAGAGACGGATTGATGCCGATGATGTCGGTCGCGAGACCTGCGGGCAACGAGTTCGCCTGGCCGGTGCGGGTGTATTTCGAGGACACCGATGCCGGCGGCGTGGTGTACTACGCGAATTACCTGAAGTTCATGGAGCGCGCCCGCACCGAGTGGCTGCGCGAGCACGGGTTCGAGCAGGATCACCTGCGTGAGACGTCGGGGGTTCTGTTCGTCGTGCGCAGCGTGAACCTTGAACTCAGACGACCCGCGCGTTTCAACGATGCCCTCTCGGTGACCTGCAAGCCAACCGCGCTCGGTCGGGCCAGTCTCGACATGGCACAGACGGTGTCGCGGGGAGCAACGGAACTCGCCGTGGCAAATGTCCGTCTGGCTTGTGTGGACGCGGAACGTTTTGTGCCGGTGGCTATTCCCCCGTCGGTACGGGCGGTGATCGAATCGGACCTAGGAGATGAACTGTGAGCGTTGACCTTTCCCTGTACCGGCTGATTCTGGATGCCAGTCTGATCGTGCAGTTGGTCATGGTGATCCTGGTGGTGGCCTCGGTGCTGTCGTGGCTGGTGATCCTGGTCAAGGCCCGCACCATCAAGCTTGCCAATCGCGCCTCCGACGATTTCGAGGAGCGTTTCTGGTCGGGTGTGGATCTGGCCCATCTCTACGATGGGATTCGACGCAAGGCGGACATGTCCGGAATGGAGCATGTGTTCTCTTCAGGCTTCAAGGAGTTTCTTCGCGTACGTCAGCAGCCGGTGCAGGTAGTGGATGCCACGCATCGTTCGATGCGCGTGGCGATCGCGCGTGAAGGCGCCGACATGGAGCGGTACCTGCAGTTTCTGGCCACCGTCGGGTCGACCAGCCCCTATATCGGGCTCTTCGGTACCGTATGGGGCATCATGCACGCCTTCCTGGGTCTCTCCGGCGCGCAGCAGGCGACCCTGGCAATGGTTGCACCGGGGATCGCGGAGGCACTGATTGCCACGGCCCTTGGCCTGTTTGCGGCGATCCCGGCAGTAATTGCCTATAACCGTTTCGCTACGGATGTCGATCGTCTGATGGGTCGGCTGGAGAATTTCAGCGATGAGTTCGTGGCACTTCTGGCGCGCCAGAGTACGGCGCGAGCCAACGGCGGGTCCCGGGAGTAGGGCAACGAGATGGCCGAAATGTCACGACGCAACAGTCGACGCCTGCGCCGCCCGATCTCGCAGATCAACGTCGTCCCTTTCATCGACGTGATGCTGGTACTTTTGATCATCTTCATGATCACGGCACCGATGCTGCAGCAAGGGGTCGAAGTTGATTTGCCGGAGGCCGAGGCGCAGGCGCTGGAGGCCCAGGAACGGGTTGGCGAGCCGATCGTCGTCACCGTGACCTCGGCGGGGGTCATGAGCCTGAATCAGGGGCCTCTGGTCAATGAGCCGCTGGCAGGCCCGCAGTTGGTCGAGATCGTGCAGGAATTACTGGCGGCAAGGCCCGATACGCAGGCGTACGTTCGTGGCGACCGACAGGTGGACTACGGGCGTGTGATGGATGCCATGGTGGCACTGCAGCGCGCGGGAGCGGGTCGGGTGGGTCTGTTGACCGAGCCGCCCAGGGACGCGAATTGACGCGATCCGGGAGTCAGCCGTGTTGAGTCTGATCCACCAGCATTTCGGGCGGCTGTTGCTGGTCTCCCTGCTGCACGTGCTGCTGTTTGCCGCACTGCTGTTGAACGTCTCGTTCCTGAATCCGCCACTGGCCTCTTCGGCAATCCAGTTTCATACCGAAGCGGTCGAGGTGATCGAGGCGGTTGCGATGGATGTCGCGACCTTCGAGCGGGTCGAACGCGAGATCCGTGTCGCCGAGCAGGAGCGGATCGCCGCGGCGTTGCAGGAGGAAGAAGCGCGGCGACGCGAGGAAGAACGCCGACGTCAGGAGGAGCTGCGTCGCCAGCAGGAAGAGCAGCGCCAGCGCGAGGCCGAGGAGAGGGCCCGTCAGGAGGCGATTCGGGCGGCAGAGGAGGCGCGACTGGAGGCACAGCGGGTGGCGGAGGAGGCCCGCCGGATGGCCGAGACGGAGCGTGCCCGGATCGAACAGGAACGTCGCGAGATCGAGGCTGAGCGCGCGCGCGTCGAGGCGGCGCGCCGGGCTGCGGAGGAGGAACGCCGGGCGGCAGAGGAGGCGCGTCGTATCGAGGAGGCCGAGCGCAGGGAACGCGAGGCGGCGGAACGCCGAGAACGCGAGGCGGCGGAGCAGCGCCGGGCCCAGGAGGAGGCCAGACGGCGCGAGGCACAGGCACGCGAACTGGAAGAACAGCGTCGCCGCGAGCAGATGGAGCAGGAGCAGCGCCGGCTCGCGGCAGCCCGGTCGGAACGTGAGGCCGCTGAGCGGCGTTCGCGTGAGGATGCGTTGCGCGAACAGTATATCGCCGAGGTGCAGGCGACCGTGGAACGGCGCTGGCGCAAGCCCGATGGCATCCGGCGATCAGATGAGGCGGCGGTACTCGTGCGCATCAACGCCGATACCGGGCGGATTCTGAATTACAACGTCGAGCGGTGTTCCGGCGGCGCGGCCTTCTGCGAATCGGTGCGCCAGACCATGGACCGGCTACAGTCACTGCCCCGACCGCCGAATGCCCAGGCGGTGCAGGGTGGTATCCGTATTTTTTTCGTGTCCGAAAGGGCTGGGTGACGAACGATGAAACATAGAACTCTGCAGATCTGGTTGTTGGGTATCCTGCTGCTGGCTACCGGGCAGGTATCGGCGGTGCTCGAGGTCACGGTGACCGAGGGCGTGACCGGCGCGATCCCGGTCGCCGTCACGCAGTTTGCGTGGGATGGTTCGGGGCAACCTTCCGAGGACGTGGGGCAGATCGTTGGGGCCAACCTGACCCGAAGCGGGCTGTTCGATGTGCTGGCCAGGGAGCGATTGCCTCGGGCTCCGGATGGTCCCGACAGCTTTCTCGCGGAGAGTTGGGCTGCGGTGGGTGCCGAATACCTGGTGAGCGGGCGCATGCGGCCCGAGGGTGGGCAGGTGCTGGTCGAATTCCATGTGTTCGATGTGCTTGCGAATCAGCGGCTGGGCGGGTTCCGCATTCCAGTACCGGCCGATATGCTGCGCCGGGGTGCGCACCGGGTTTCGGACATCGTCTACGAGCAGATTACCGGTGACAAGGGTGCGTTCAGTGCGCGCATCGCCTACGTCGGCGTTACCGGCCGGGGTGAGGAGCGGCGTTTCAGTCTCGAAGTGGCCGATTCCGATGGCGCCAATCCGCGTACGCTGTATCGCTCGAGCCAGCCCATCATGTCGCCGGAATGGGCTCCGGGCGGACGGGAACTGGTGTATGTGTCGTTTGAAAACCGGCGCTCGGAGATTTTCCGGCACAACGTGGAAACCGGTGCTCGGAGTAGCCTCGCGAGTTTTTCCGGCATCAACAGCGCTCCCGCGTGGTCTCCGGACGGAACCCGTCTGGCGATGGCGCTTTCCCGCGACGGCACACCGAATATATACGTGATGGACGTGGAGACCGGTGCGCTGAGCCAGATCACGCGTTCCAACGCGATCGACACCGAACCGGCCTGGTCTCCGGATGGCCAAACGATCTACTTCACGTCCGACCGTGCGGGTTCACCGCAGATCTACCAGATGCGGCTTCCGGACGGAGCGGCACAGAGACTGACCTTCGAGGGCTCCTCGGCCGGTGCGGCCGCGGTTGCGCCCGATGGCAAGTCGCTGGTGTATGTCCAGGGCGGGCAGGGAGGGCTGCGTCTCGCGCGCATGGACCTGGATAATCGGCGCGTGACACTGTTGACCAGTGGTCGCTACGACAAGTCGCCCAGTTTCGCGCCAAACGGTAGCATGATCATCTACTCGACCACGGACCGCGGCCGCGGGATTCTGGGCTCCGTGAGTCGTGATGGGCGCGTCCATCAACGTCTGGCGGCACGGTCCGGCGAGGTGCGCGAACCGGCCTGGTCGCCTCTTTGAACTTCCCCTTTCCATCACCTGAATGCTTTTCGAGGACACATCGATGAATACGACGATTCGTTGGGCTCTGGTTATCCTGATGGCTGGCTTGTTGGCGGCCTGCGCCCAGCCCAAGCGCGACCTTACCGAGGCCGAACGGCAGGCGGCGGAGGCAGCGGCCGAGGCTGCCGCCGCGGAGCAGGCCCGTCGCGAGGCGGAGGCTCGTGGTCTGGGTCCAGACCGTGATTTGCGTGCTGACCCGCTTGATGACCCGCAAAGCTTGCTGGCCGAGCGCCTGGTTTACTTCGACTTCGACCGTGACACGGTTCGACCCGAGTTTGTCCCCATGCTCGAAGCGCATGCACGCTACCTGTCTCAGAACAGCGGAGCCCGCCTGCGACTCGAAGGTCATACCGACGAACGCGGGACCCGTGAATACAATCTGGCTCTGGGTGAGCGCAGGGCGCAGGCCGTACGCCGGATCATGACGCTGAACGGAGCCCGCGATGCCCAGTTGGACGTCATCAGTTACGGTGAGGAAATGCCCGTGGCATTCACGCAAACGGAAGAGTCATGGGCGCGCAACCGGCGCGTCGAACTGGTTTACGAGGTCCGGCGTTGATTCGGAGACCGACGCAGCCGGCCGTTGGTGGCCGGGCGGTGGCGCCTGGCCACTTCGACGCGTTGGCACACCGGGAACACGATTGCCCAACCGGAATCGTTTGCCGATGCTTCGCCGCTGACGGCGTTTTCAGGAGGCAACCAACATGAATACCCAATCATTCCCGATTCGACATTGGCGATTTCGCCGGTGGACCGGTTTCCTTGTCGCGTTCGGGATGGTCCTTGCCGCGCCCGTCACCTGGGCTCAGTCGGGTTCGCCGATGGTTACCCAACATCAGTTGCAGGTGGTGGAGATCCGCCTGGAGCGCGTGGAACGACTGCTCGATTCGGGGGCGCTGACGGAGATGCTGCAGGGTGTCGAGGCATTACAGTCGGAGGTACGCCAACTGCGCGGGCAGGTCGAGGAACTCGATAACGAGCTCCGTAATCTGCGCGCGCGCCAGCGCGATCAGTTCCGCCATCTCGATGAGCGTATGGCGATGGTCGAAGGGGGCGCCCGCGTCGACCGGACCCCGCAACCGGAACCGCTTCCTGATATCGGAGAAGCCCCCCCTCCGGCCGATGAGCAAAGATCCTACGAAGCCGCCTTCGAGTTGCTGATGAGCGGTGACTATGACGCGGCGATTCCGCGGCTCGAGCGGTTCATGGAGCAGTACCCGGACGGCAGCTACTCCGCCAACGCCCTGTATTGGCTTGGTGAAGCCAAGTACGCCAACCGTGACTACGAGGGCGCGCTCGTGGATTTCGAGGCGGTGCGTTCGCGTTTCGGCGATAGCGACAAGGCGGGTGATGCACTGTTGAAGGTCGGTTACTCGCATTTCGAGCTTGGAAATTCGGATCAGGCGCGGGCGGCATTGGAGGAAGTCGTTGCCCGGTATCCTGGTACCACCCTGTCACGCCTGGCCCAGGATCGGCTCCGGCGCCTGGATGGGCGGTGACTGCTGAAGCAATCGCAGAGTCGATCAGACGGGTTCAACCCGTGGATCGGCTGCGCGTTACCGAAATCTTCGTGTCCCTCCAGGGAGAGGCAGCGCAGGTGGGCTGGCCCACGGTGTTCGTGCGCCTGACCGGATGCCCGCTGCGCTGCCGCTGGTGTGATACCGAGTACAGTTTTTCCGGGGGGCAGTCTCGTTCCATGGCCGAGGTGGTGACTACAGTCGCGGCGTCGGGCGTGCGTCATGTCTGTGTCACGGGAGGAGAGCCATTGGCGCAGCCGGGTTGCCTGCCGCTGTTGCGCGAGTGTTGCGACCGGGGCCTGAAGGTGTCGCTGGAAACCAGCGGTGCGCTGGGTTTGGGCGGAATCGACCCGAGGGTGACCATCGTGATGGACCTGAAAGCTCCAGGTTCGGGCGAGGTAGCGCGCAATCGGCTCGAGAACATCACGATGCTGAAACCCGGTGACCAGATCAAGTGCGTGTTGGCGAACCGGGACGATTTCGATTGGGCATTGGCTCTGATCAACTCTAACCCACCGCCGCATGGGGTCGACGTGCTGTTCTCTCCCGTTCATGGCGAACTGCCGCCACGGATTCTGGCCGAATGGATTTTGGAGGCGCGTGCGCCGGTGCGCTTCCAGATGCAGCTGCACAAGGTACTCTGGGGCGATGTCCCGGGCCGCTGAGCCGGGAGTCGGCAGGGGGGCCGTGATCCTGCTTTCCGGCGGGCTCGATTCGGCGACCTGCCTGGCGATCGCGTGTGCCCAGGGGTACACCT
>SLHN01000103.1 GCA_007136145.1 Thioalkalivibrio sp. | reverse complement strand
TATTCGGCATATAAACTGAAGTTTATGACCCTATTTCGACACCCAGATGCTGGGCCACTGTGAAGATATCCTTATCGCCCCGCCCGCACATGTTCATGATCAGCAGATGGTCTGCGGGAAGGTCTGGCGCGATCTTGAGGACATGGGCAAGCGCGTGGCTGGGCTCCAATGCGGGGATGATTCCCTCCAGCGCACAGCAGGTCTGAAACGCGCTCAGCGCCTCGTCATCCGTGATAGAGACGTATTCCACGCGCCCCATATCCTTCAGCCAGGCATGTTCCGGCCCGATTCCGGGGTAATCAAGGCCAGCCGAGATCGAGTGACCTTCGAGGATCTGGCCATCCGCATCCTGCAACAGATAGGTCGCAGCCTTCGCCCAGAGACCTATCCCGCGGCCCTCGTGCCCGGCCATGTAAACCAGATACCCACCCGCCGGGTCGCTCTGGATCTGCCGTACGGCGGCGGCCAGTTGCGGACCACAGTCACAGCGCTTGGAACCGAATACATCGCCGGTAAGGCAGTTCGAGTGAACCCGGACCAGCGGTTCGCGAGACGGGTCGGGATCACCGATCACCAGCAGGCTGTTGACCGCCATGGACGATGTCAGGGACGCGAACAGATGTTGCCCCCCCTGCTCCCGCAGTTCGGCGGCTAGTTCATCGACGCGGGCCAGTTCCGTACGACGGACAAAGGCGTACCATTGCACGGTCAGCGGCTCCTCGGACAGCGCGACAGGCATCGGAATCGGGCCGAGAATCTCCAACGCGGGCTCGGCCGGAACATCGGCCGACGTGGCATCGATGACTACGCCCGCGGCGTTGATCCGCGTCAACTTGCCCTGGGCCAGCAATCGGGTTCGGACCGACGGATCGATATAGGTGAACATGGGCGTTTCATCAGGGTTGGATTGAACGGTGACTGGACCGGAACGTTAGCATACCCATGCCACACAGCATCCGGAACAACATCAGCGCCGCCAGAAAGCGGGTGAGAGCAGCACGAGAACGGTGAAGATTTCCAACCGCCCCAGAAGCATCGAAAACACGAGAACCCATTTACTGAAGTCATTGATACCTGAGTAATTCGGACCAACCTCGCCGAGCCCGGGACCGAGGTTGTTCAATGTACCCGCAACCGCGGAGAACGAAGTCACCTGATCGAGGCCGGAGGCCATCAGCAGCAGCACCATCACGGCAAACACCAGGATATACGCGGCCATGAATCCCCAGACCGCCTCGACCACCCGATTGGGCATCACCTTTTCATTCACTTTGACCGTGATATGGGCGTGGGGATGAATCAGGCGCTGGATCTCACGCAACCCCTGCTTTCCAAGCAGCAATACCCGGATGACCTTCATCCCCCCACCGGTCGATGCGGTACAGCCACCGACGAAGGAGAGAAAAACCAGCATCAATGGCAAGAAACCTGGCCAGAGGTAGAAATCCGTCGTCGCGTATCCGGTCGTGGTACCGATGGACACGGCATGGAAGATCCCCCAACGGACCGCCTCCGAGACACTCCCCGTCACGCCGGCATACATAAGGTAGACAATCGCGATTGCCGACCCCGAACCCAGCAATACCAGATAGAGCCGAACCTCCTCATCCCGCCGGTAAGGTGCAAAACTAGCCCTAGTAAAAACAATAAAATGTAATGCAAAGTTCATTCCCCCAAGGAGCATGAACACGACCGCGACAGATTCGATCGCCGCACTGTTGAAATGGCCGATGCTCGCGTCGTGGGTCGAGAATCCACCGATCGCGACAGTGGTAAACGAATGCGCTATCGCGTCGAAGACTTCCATGCCCGCGATCCAGTAAGCCAATGCGCAAGCGGCGGTGAGACCCACGTATACGAACCAGAGATTGCGCGCCGTCTCGGCAATGCGTGGAGCGAGCTTGGTATCCTTCATCGGACCCGGCATCTCGGCACGAAACAACTGCATGCCTCCGATGCCAAGCAACGGGAGAATGGCCACGGCCAGCACGATGATCCCCATGCCACCAAGCCACTGCAGTTGCTGGCGATACCAGAGTACCGCGCGTGGCAGGTCATCAAGTCCCACGATCACTGTTGCTCCGGTGGTGGTCAACCCGGACATGGACTCGAACACCGCATCGGTCACTGAAATATGAAGCGCGGGGTCCAGATACAACGGCAGTGCCCCGAAGACCCCCAACACCAGCCAGAACATCACCACGACGACGAACCCGTCGCGCACCTGGAGATCGGCGCGGAACGGAAAGAACGCGGCCCAGATCAGTAAGCCGGCCCCCAGCAGAAGCCCGAATGCCTGCAGGAATACCCAGCGGCTGGATTCGTCGTAGATCCAGCCGACCAGTGCTGGCGGCAGCATGGTCAGGCTGAACAACGTAACCAGGATTCCCAACAGACGCAGGGTGGCGGTTAACTGGAACATCGGCGCATGATCCCGTTGTCGGCGATTCCGGTCGTTCTGATAGGCATGGGGTTCAGAAGAACAGGGGACTGGGCTGAAACAACCGCTGGACGAAGGCCACCATGGAACGGTCGGTCAGGAACAGGATCGCATGGTCGCCGGCGTGAATGATTGTGTCGTGATGTGGAATGATTACTTCCTCATCCCTGACCAGTGCCCCGATACTGATTCCTTCCGGCAGATCCAGTTCATCGATACGACGATCGACCACCCGCGAGGTGCGCGAGTCCCCGTGTACCACCGTCTCTATGGCCTCGGCGGCACCACGGCGCAGGGTGTGAACGGTTGCGGTCCCCCCTTCGCGCACACGTGCCAGCAGCGCGCCGACAGTGGCCAATTGTGGGGAAATCGCAATATCGATGGTACCACTCTGCACCAGATCGACGTAGCTGGGCCGGTTGATCAGGGAAATCACCTTGCGCACGCCGCAACGCTTGGCCAACATGCCCGCGAAGATATTGGACTGATCATCGTCCGTGACCGCGCACAGGACATCCGCATGGGCTATGTCGATCTCCTGGAGAAAGCGGTCATCGGCGCCGTCACCTTCGAGAACCAGTACATCACTCGGAAGCTGACTGGCCAGAATTCGGGCGCGCGCAGGATCGCGCTCTATCACCTTCACCCGATAGCGATCGGCAAGGGTCTCGGCCAGACGCCGGCCGATGTTCCCGCCACCCGCGATAATGACCCGGTGATACGCACGCTCGAGGTGACGCAGTTCGGCGGTGACGGCCCGGATATTCCTGCGCGCCGATACGAAGAAAACCTCGTCATCCGCCTCGATCACCGTGTCACCATCCGGCACCACGGAGCGGTCGCGGCGGAAGATTGCCGCGACGCGAGTCTGAAACCCAGGCCGAATCCTCCTCAGATTCCGCAACTCGCGGCCAACCAAAGGACCGCCGTGGTAGGCTCGCACACCCACCAGGGAAACCTTGCCAGCGGCGAAGTCGAGGACTTGCAGTGCGCCCGGATGCTCGATCAGCCGATGAATCTGGCTGGTCACGATCTCCTCTGGCGAAATCAGCATGTCCACCGGTACCGCGTCACGCGCGAACAGGCGCGGATGATCGTGGTAATCGCGTGCGCGTGCGCGCGCGATTCGGGTCTCCACATTGAACAGCGTGGCAGCAACCTGACAAGCCATCATGTTGACTTCGTCCGAGTCGGTTACGGCAATGAGCATCGCCGCATCGCGCGCGCCCGCCGCTTCAAGAACCGGGGGATGGGCAGCGGAGCCCACCAGCACATTGACACCCAGATCGGCCTTCAACACCTGAAGCCGTTCCCTGTGTTGATCGACGACCGTGATCTCGTGCCCATCGGCACTCAGGGCTTCCGCCAGCGAATGACCAACCTGTCCGGCACCGAGGATGATGATCTTCTTCATGAAAACCTTGCGCTTGCGTCCCGGCGACCCACGCGAATGCATGGCTGCCGGGAATAATGATGCCGGACCGGCTGTCCCGTATGCTACTTCCTGGACGTACCCACGGCCACCGCCAACTCCCTGGAATTCTCCGCGCGATGAACCGACTCCCTCCCGAAACGCCAATGCGCCCGCATACACATGGCGATCCAGCCATTGAGATCAGGGGACTACGCAAGATCTATGACGGGATTCCGGTGGTCGATGGAATCGATCTGTCGATATCGGGTGGCGAGTTCTTCGGACTACTGGGACCCAACGGCGCCGGGAAGACCACGGCACTGCGAATGCTGCTGGGCCTGACCCCCATTGACTCGGGATCCGTCAGGGTACTGGGGCTGCCAATTGAGGTACATGGACGGGAAATACGGGAACGCCTGGGCGTGGTTCCGCAATTCGATACCCTGGATATCGATTTCACGGTCGAGGAGAACCTGCTCACCTACGCCTCCTACTTTGGGCTATCGGGGTCCGGCTTGAAACAGCGCATTGACGATCTGCTGGACCTGGCAAACCTCGAAAGCCGCCGGCATGCCACCATCGACACCCTCTCCGGGGGCATGAAACGGCGTCTGACGCTCGCACGCGCGCTGATCAATCAACCAGACCTGGTAATCCTTGACGAGCCTACCACCGGCCTCGATCCACAGGCGCGGCACCATTTGTGGCGGCAACTGCGGCGGCTGCGCGAACGCGGTGTCACCCTGGTGCTGACGACGCATTACATGGAGGAAGCGCAGGAACTCTGCGACCGTGTCGCAATCATCGACGCGGGTCGCATCATCGCGTGTGATTCGCCGCAGGCGATGATCGTGGCGCATGTGGAGCCTTGGGTCATCAGTCTGAATGCGGCTTCGGCACGGCAATTCATCGCCGACCCTGCCACTCTGCCGGCGCGCATGCTGGAAATTGCCGACACCTGGCTGATCTACACCAGGAACCCGGCGGAGGTACGTGCCGAACTCGAATCCGCCGGACTTGCGCACACTCTGCGTGCGGCCAACCTGGAGGATGTTTTTCTGAAACTGACTGGCCACGATCTGCGTGAATGATCCGAAACGCATGCGCTGGCACATCCTCCCACGCCCCAGCTTTCGCTTCGTCGCGGTGTGGCAGCGCAACCTTCGCGTCTGGCGCAAGCTGATGATGCCCTCGCTGCTTGGCAATTTTGGCGAGCCGGTATTGTATCTGCTGGCATTCGGCTACGGGTTCGGACAACTGGTCGGCGAACTGGACGGCATGAGCTACATGATGTTCATCGCTTCCGGAATCATCTGCTCCAGCGCGATGTTTACCGCGAGTTTTGAAGGGATGTACTCAGCTTATACCCGCATGGCCGAGCAGAATACGTGGTTGGCCATGCTCGCCACGCCACTGACCCTGGATGACATCATCTTCGCGGAAGCCATCTGGGCCGCAACCAAGGGTTTCGCCAGCGCCGTCGCCATCCTGATCGTGGCAACCACGCTGGGTCTGGTCAGCGACGTCCGCGCCCTACTGGCGCTACCGGTGATCTTCCTGGCGGCATTCACCTTCGGGTCGCTGGCGCTGATCGTCACGGCAGTCTCTCGGAGCTATGATTTCTTCCTCTACTATTTCACATTAGCCGTGACACCCATGTTGCTGCTTTCCGGAGTTTTCTTTCCACTCGAAGGACTACCCGAATGGGTCCAGACGCTGGCCCTGTCGCTACCTCTCGCGCATGTGGTGGAGATCGTTCGCCCGTTGATGACCGGAAGCTGGCCAACCCAGGTCGCGCTGCACCTGACAGTCATCGCCAGCTATGGCGTCATCGCATTTATCGTCGCCAGCATGCTGATTCATCGCCGCCTGATCCGCTAATCCGACGACGAATAACGGGGTTACGCTGCTCTCACCGTCATCCACGGACGGGATCTACCCCGAAACATGAAAATTCCAGGCGCAGGGTGTCAATGATCGCAGCGAATTGCACCGCTCAAAACCCGCGACCCTGGAGCCAGGACCAGCGTGGTATCGGTGCGGTTCGGCTACGCCTCACGGCACCCTACGCGGGTTCTTTCACGCTAACCCGATAGGAAGCCGGACCGACACTGACCAACCACCTTGCATCGGGGTGATCGCGGATATACTGTATATATAAACAGAATAGCTACCAAGGTGGCCCCGCCAATGAAACTCACCGCGCGCCAACAGGAGATCCTGGATTTCATCCGCGGGCAGATCCAGGAACAGGGGTCAGCCCCGACCCGGGAGGAGATCTGCCAGGCCTTCGGCTTCCGCTCACCTTATGCGGCCGAGTGCCACCTGCGCGCCCTCGCGCACAAGGGTGCAATCGATCTGATCAGCGGTAGTGCACGTGGAATCCGGCTCCCTTTCGGCCCCGGACCGGCGCCGGGGGTTCCCCTCATCGGCCGGGTCGCCGCCGGTGCGCCGATCCTCGCCACCGAGCATGTCGAGGAACATTACCGGCTCGATCCGCGGTTGTTCCACCCGCATCCGGATTACCTTTTGCGGGTCCGGGGAGACAGCATGCGCGATGCCGGGATCCTCGATGGCGATCTGCTCGCGGTAAGGCAAAGCCCGGAGGCCCGTAACGGCCAGATCGTGGTCGCCCGTATCGAGGACGAGGTCACGGTGAAGTACTTCCAGCGCACTGGCGACCAGGTTCGCCTGCTGCCGGCCAACCCCGATTACAACCCGATCGAGATCGGCCCGGATTGCCGGGAACTGGTTATCGAGGGCATCGGTGTGGGTGTAGTGCGGGCGCTGGAAGAGTAGGTCCGAAGGCGGATGGAGTCCGGACATCATGCGAACCTTCCCACCGCTGAAAGCGCGGCTGTCTCTCTGCCCCGGCAGCCTCCCCCACGGTTCGATCACGCCAAGCGCATGGATGCTGTTTCCCGATAACCCGGGGCCCTGAGTCATGTCGGCGTTGGACGAACTCCTCGCCCATCCCGGGCTCTGGCGCGGTCGCGAGGCCGACACGTCCGTAGCAACTCCGGTTCGCTCCAGCGGCTTTGCGCAACTGGACGCAGCGTTGCGTGGCGGCTGGCCACGGGGACAACTGACCGAGCTGATCGGTGGGCCGTTCGGCTCCGGAGAAACCCGAATGTTGCTGCCCGTGCTGACCGCCTGCACCCGAGAGCAGCGACGGGTGGTGCTGATTTCCCCCCCGGCCACACCCTGGATACCTGGCTGGCGGCAGCTGGGGGTAAACCCGGCGCTGGTACTGATGATTCGAGCGACCACCGGAGACGATGTCGTCTGGAGTTGCGAGCAGATGCTGCGCCAGCCTGGAACCGGTGCTTTGCTCGCCTGGCTGCGCGACCCGAATACCACCTTGCTGCGACGACTGCGCCTCGCTGCCGGTAGCGGCGACGCCTGCGTTTTTCTGTATCGCCAGCCCTCGGCGTCGCAACAGCCTTCTCCAGCTCAACTGCGCATCCGCTGGCAGGGCACCACAGACCACCTGCGTCTGGAAGTCATCAAGCATACCGGCGGATGGCTGCCGCAAAGCCGGTCCATAATGATCGCCCAGGATATACCGTGTCACCATTCTGAAAGCGGTCATCCTGGATCCGCATGAAGACGCGGAGCAGACAGTGACCACGGAACCCGGCGACAAAACGCCGCGGCACCTCGGAGCCGGACCGGCTACGGGAAAAAGCGACGCGCAACTCTCACTGTTGCCCCCGGTTGTTGCCGCCACCGCGAGCCGTGAGCTTCATCCTGGTTCCCGCCTGAAGCCCATTCCCGCGCCTGCATCAGCTATCGTCCATAAGCCGGAGCCTTTATCCGGTCAACCATTATGGATCGCCGTGTGGCTGCCGCATCTGGCACTGGATTCCCTGGTACAGACCGGAACCGCACCGCCAGGGCCACTGATTGTCGTCGATGATGCCGCGCGCCCACGGGTGCATGATGGGAACCGGGCGGCTCGACGCGCCGGTATCCAACCCGGCATGGCGCTGGCCGATGCCCTGGCTATGCTGAACACTCCGATCATCGTCGATTACGTACCGGAAACCATGCGCCAACACCTGCAGGCACTGGCCACGGTACTGCTGCAATTCAGCGATCATGTCTGCCCCGAACCCGGACAGCAGCGGGTCCTGCTCGAAATCGGTCGTAGCCTGCGCCTGTTCAAGGGATTGGAGGCACTCGAAAAGCGGATCATGCGTACCCTGCGGCAACTGGGTTACAGCCCCCGGATCGGGTGTGCGCGGACTCCGGCCATGGCCCGGCTACTGGCCCGCCTGGGCCATCCCGAACGCCCCAGGGATCGCGACAGCCTGCGCCGGGTGCTGACGCCTCTGCCTCTGACCGCCCTGCCGCTGGCCACTGGCGATCTTGCCGTGCTGCGCGGTATTGGGCTGACCCGGGTCGGCGAACTGCTACGCTTGCCGCGAGGTGACCTGGCGCTGCGCTACGGCAACCGGCTGCCGACGCTTCTCGACCATTTGCTCGGCGACAGCCCGGAGGTCATACCACGCTTCCAGCCCCCGGACCTCCCGTTCTTCCATCTGGAATTCGACCAGGAAGTCAGTTCCACCGGCGCCCTGCGTTTCCCGCTGAAGCGTCTTTTACAGCAACTGGAGCAGGCACTGCGTGCCCGGCATCGGAGTGTCCAGGGGCTGGAACTGCAGTTGCTGCACCGCGAGGCAACGACAGCACTGAGCCTGGAGCGCAGTCACCCAGGCAGTCGTACGGAGGAATGGCTGGAACTGTGGAGTATTCGGCTGTCCCGGGTGCGGCTACCGGCCCCGGTGCGCGGCATGCGATTGCAGGTAGCCCGGCTGCTTCCGCTTGCGGGCGCGACATCCGGTCTGTTTGGCAGTGCTGAGGGGGCCGCGGACGAAACCGGGTTCCTGACCCGGCTGCGTGCCCGGCTCGGTGACGATGCGATCGCGCGCTTCGTACCAACCCTGAATCCGCTGCCGGAACAGGCTCAGGAAGAGTACCCCCCGGAAGAAATTTCATCCACGGTACTGGCAACGACAACCCCGGCGCAACGGGTCGTCGGGGCCGCATTATGGCTGCAACCCATTCAGCCCTGCCCAACCCCGAGGGGCCATGGATGGCTGGGCCGACTGGAAGGCGGCTGGTGGTCCAATGGCAACGACCAACGCCGCGATTACGCACTCGCGCGTGATCACCAGGGAAGACGCTGCTGGGTCTTTCGCGATCTGCGCAGCGGCCAATGGTACACGCAGGGATTCTGGGGCTGAATCCCATGGCCCCGTGCCGCCCCGCTACGACAATCCGTTCAGGAACCGACAGCGTGCAGCAGAACCACGGCTTCCGCGGCAATACCCTCACCGCGACCGGTGAAACCAAGGCGCTCGGTCGTAGTGGCCTTCACATTTACCGACGTCAACGGGAGCCCGCAATCCGCCGCGACGTGCCCGCGCATGGCGTCGATATGCGGGGCCATTTTCGGGGCCTGGGCGATGACCACGCTATCGATATTCACCGGCGCCCAGCCCGCGGCGCGCACACGCGCCACCACCTCCGCCAGCAGCAACCGACTGTCCATGCCCCGATAACGCGGGTCCGTATCCGGAAAGTGCCGACCGATATCGCCAAGAGCGGCAGCCCCTAGCAGGGCGTCGCACAGCGCATGCAGCAGCACGTCACCATCCGAGTGTGCCAGGAACCCCTGATCGTGAGGAATTCTCACGCCACCAATGATCAGATGATCGCCGGCACCAAACGCATGAACGTCGAAACCCTGACCAATGCGAAGATCAACCGGCATCGTCATCCACCCGCGCCTCGCGCAAACGCACGTGACGAATCATGGCATCCACCAACACGAACAGCAGACCCGCGGTCAACAGGTGCCAAAGCCAATGGGTACCAACGATCACCCAGTCGCAGAGCAGCTGATCCAGCGCCCGCACGAACATGGCCAAGAGGAAAAGTGTGCTGCTCAGCAGCAGATCGCGGGCCAGCCGCCGGTCGATTCTGGCCGCCATCACCATTCCGACCAGAAGCAGGAACAGCAACGGGGCGTAGAGCAGCGTGCTTCCCGCCCACGCCGCTGACAACGGCAGATAGACGGCAACCAGACCCGTAACGGTCAACAGCCATGCCAGTGCCAGTCCAATCGGCCTGAGCTGGGTTACCCGCACCAGAAAGACATGCCAGTAAAGCAACACCAACACCGCAACCACGACGCGATCCAGCCAGTGCAGCCAGCCGATCCCGCTCGCATGCCAGAGCACGCTGGCCAGACCCACCAACGCCACCAACCCCGCCAACGCATGCAGATCCCAATGCTCGCGCCAACGCCTGCGTTCGAGCTGACGCCAGGCCTGCCATGCCGCAATGAAATAGGCGAAACCGGAAACGGTATTGAGAGGCTCTGCAAACCACCCCGGGGCATCCCGTTCGCAATAGCTGATCATTCCTGGACCCCTTCGTGGAGATCTGTAACCGCAGCATCATTCACGATGCAGACCGTGCATCAGGGCCGCCAGAAAATCCTGCGCCGCAACACCCGGGATGTCCAACCCGAGAGTGTTCATTTCATCGGCAATGTGGCCTTGCAACTTGGCCGCATCGGCTTCGGCGCTGATGGGCAGCGTGGCCCCACGCAGGCGTTCAGCCAACCGCTCGACCCCGTCGGCCGGCAGCACAGTGAAATCCCCGGAGAATTCCAGATCCTCGAGCACGTTTTCCCGGGTGAGCATGCGTGCACGGATCAGCCCGCCCCGGGCCTTGTGGACGCCTTCCACCAGATACGTGCCAGCGGCGATCTTCACCCCGGTTGTCACCAGCCGCCGGCCCTTCTGGTGCACCCATTCCGGATCCTGCAGCAGGTGGCGGACCTCGACCAGTGCCTCCTTCTCGGCCTCGGTCAACTCCGAAGCATCTGGCTTCACTCCCAGGTGTTCCTCGACCGCGCTCAGAAACAGGCCCTTCACCTGTTCACGCTCCGGAGGTTGACCCAACTCCCGGGTCAGGGTGGTCATGTAGTCCTGCATGCCCTGTCGCAGCTTGTCACGGAACTTCTCCGAACTCACCTTCAGACAACTCGCCATCGTGTCCATGTCGAAATCGAACATGAAACTACCGACCATGACCGTTGCGTCATTGATGCGTGCCGATCCGGTACCGCCGATCTTGCGCCCATTCACATGTATATCGTTCACCGGCCGGAAGACCGCCGGGACGCCCAGTGCCTGATAGGTTGCCAGCACCGGTGCCATGAAATGCGCATAGATTGCCTCGACCCGGGCCGGCGCCATGCGGTGTGGATAGACGAAATGGAAGAACATCTGATCACGGTTCAGATATACCGCGCCACCACCGACGTCGCGCCGGACCACGGGCAAGCCGTGCCGCTCGCAGTAGGCGGTGTCCACCTCCTGCTCTATATCCTGATGCAACCCAACCGATACGAACGGCTGGGTGGGGTTAACCAGCGTCACGACCGGATCATCGTCCGGCCGCATGGCCTCGGCAACGGCATGAAAGATCGCCATCGATTCGATGGGCGCTACGAAGCCGGGATCGATCACTCGGATTCGTTTCATATCGGGTTCCTCAATCGATTTTGCATGGTCAGGTACAGACGCGCTGTTTCCAGATCCTCGGGGCGCGTAATCTTGATGTTCATCGGACTACCCTCGATCAGTCGCGGTCGCTGGCCGTGCCATTCCATCGCGCTGGCCTCGTCAGTGATGGGCATTCCAGCCTCCGCTGCCGCGGCGAGAGCCGACCGCAGCGCCTGCAAACGAAACATCTGCGGCGTCAGCGCCCGCCAGACCCTTGCCCGGTCCAGCGTTTGCTCGACTCGGCCCGCGGCATCGGCAAGCTTCATGGTATCGGTACTCGGCGCCGCCAGCAGGCCGCCCAATGGATCGTGCCTCAGCGTGGCGATCAGGTGGTCCAGATCCTCACGCGGCAGACAGGGCCGCGCGGCGTCGTGTACAAGCACCCAGTCGGCAGCGTCACAGCGAGCGGCGAGGAAGTCCAGGCCATTGCGCACCGAATCGGCACGCTCCGCCCCCCCCGCGACGCGGAACAGGCGTCCACCCGCCATGGGCAGTTCCACCGCATCCGGGTCGACCTCCGGACCCAGAACCAGCACCACGCCCTGGATAGCAGGATGTTCGAGGAAAATCCCCAGCGTGTGCGCAAGCACGGTATGTGCTCCGAGCATCAGGAACTGCTTTGGCCGCCCAGCACCCATGCGCCGCCCCACGCCGGCCGCGGGGATCAGTGCCCAAATCGCCGGCGAGCGGGAATCAGTCATCCGCCCTGCCCGGTACGGAAACGCCACCCGCCGGTGGGCCGATGGGAAAAAAGAACACCTCATCGTCGCGAATCATGCCCATGTCCCGCCGAGCGCGCTCCTCAACCGCTTCCGAGCCGCTGCGCAGATCCTCGACCTCTGCCTCAAGCGCCCGGTTGCGATTACGCAGTGCTTCATTCTCGATTTGCTGTAGACGCTTCGCATCGCGCAATTCCTGCACATATGGCCAGCCACCCTCGCCAAACCACAGGGACCATTGCAGACCCAGCAGCACAACCAGCAAGAGCAATGCCAGCCAGCGCATCAGGGGGTATCCAGACCCGCAATCCGACAACTGGGGAACGAGGCCCAGGCTTTGGTAAGCCAGTGAGCTCCCCAACGCCCCGTGGCGGCTGAATAGGGAAGACCCACCACCGGCTTCCGCCGCCCTGCGACGACCACCGGCAACGCCCAGCAGTCAACCGCGAGCGCGATCATTCCAGATCGGTTGCGAATTCGTCATCACGCGCCACGACCCCGGAAACTCGTGATTCCCGGGAAGCGGGCCGCATTACCGAGAGCCTCCTCGATACGGATCAGCTGATTGTACTTGGCCACCCGGTCGGATCGGGACAACGATCCGGTCTTGATCTGGCCAACGCCAGTGGCGACCGCCAGATCAGCGATGGTCACGTCCTCCGTCTCGCCCGAGCGGTGCGAAATCACCGCGCTGTAATTCGCGGCTTTCGCCATCGCAATGGCTTCCAGGGTTTCGGTCAGCGTACCGATCTGATTCACCTTGATCAGTATCGAGTTGGCGACACCCCGGGCAATACCCTGTTCGAGGATCTCCGTGTTGGTCACGAACAGGTCATCGCCGACCAATTGCACACGATCACCGAGGCGTTCGGTCATGATCTTCCAGCCGTCCCAGTCATCCTCGGCCATACCGTCTTCGATGGTCAGGATGGGATATTGATCGACCCACTGCGCCAGATAGTCGGTAAATTCCTCCGCCGAAAAATCCCGCCCCTCGGAAGCCAAATGGTAACGTCCATCGCGATGGAATTCCGAACTGGCACAATCAAGGCCTATCCAGATATCGTCACCCGCCTTGAATCCGGCTTTCTCGATCGCCTCGAGGATAACCTCTACCGCCGCCGCGTTCGACGGCAGATCCGGCGCGAAGCCGCCCTCGTCGCCCACCGCGGTACCGAGACCGCGCCCGTCGAGAATTTTCTTCAAGGCATGAAAGACCTCGGCGCCGTACCGGACCGCCTCGGTCAGGCTGCCCGCGCCAACCGGCACGATCATGAATTCCTGCATGTCCACACTGTTGTTGGCGTGAGCGCCCCCGTTGATGATATTCATCATCGGGACGGGCAGGATGTTCGCATCGGCACCGCCCAAACTGCGGAACAGGGGCAGCCCGGCTTCGGCGGCTCGGGCATGGGCAAGCGCCAGTGAAACCGCCAATATCGCGTTGGCACCAAGCCGTTGCTTGTTCGGTGTTCCGTCGAGCGCGATCATCGAACGGTCGATGGTTTCCTGGTCCGCCTCGGCACCACGTAGCGCGTCCCGGATTTCTCCGTTCACGTGTCCCACGGCACGACGCACGCCCTTGCCGCCGTAGCGACCTTCGCCGTCGCGCAGCTCGATCGCCTCGCGTGCTCCGGTCGAAGCACCCGAGGGAACCGCAGCCCGCCCCCGCGTCCCGGAATCCAGGACCACGTCGGCTTCCACCGTCGGATTACCTCGGGAATCGACGATCTCCCGGGCATGAATCTCGGCAATCTTCGACATCAATTCTCTCCTGAAGACAATGACCCGACAGATCTGCCGGGAGAATCGGAATCCATGCGTGACTGTAACTCAGCCCAACCCGAACGCAGCCTCGGCGAACGGCCGCGCCTTGACGGCACGGTCCAGCGTCACCAGCGTTTCCAGCAGTTCGCCCATCAACGACATCGGCCAGGCATTCGGGCCATCCGAAAGCGCCTGTTCGGGATCAGGGTGCGTTTCCATGAACACTCCGGCCACCCCGGCCGCAACCGCTGCTCGCGCGAGCACCGGAACAAATTCGCGTTGACCGCCGGACGTTGCCCCCTGCCCTCCGGGCTGCTGTACCGAATGCGTGGCATCAAACACCACTGGACAACCGGTGCGCCGCATCACCGCAAGGCCCCGCATGTCGGAGACCAGCGTGTTGTAGCCGAAGGAAACTCCACGATCACAAACCATGATGCGGTCGTTCCCAACCTCCCTGGCCTTCGCAACGACATTGTCCATGTCCCACGGAGCGAGGAACTGCCCTTTCTTGATATTGACCGGCAGACCCTGGCGCGCGACATTCTGGATGAAATTGGTTTGCCGACATAGAAATGCCGGGGTCTGAAGAACGTCGACGACACTGGCGACCTCGTCCAGCGGCGTATCCTCATGCACATCGGTCAGCACGGGAACGTCCAGTATTTTTTTCACTTTCTCAAGTATTTGCAAACCCTTGTTAATCCCGAGCCCACGAAAACTCCGGGTGGAGGAACGATTCGCCTTGTCGAAGGAGGACTTGTAGATGAATGGGATACCCAACGACTGAGTCACCGACTTGAGGTTTCCGGCCGTATCGAGTGCCAGATCCTCGGACTCAATCACGCAGGGACCGGCGATCAGGAAGAAGGGCTGATCCAGGCCAGCCTCGAATCCGCAGAGTTTCATGGGCGCCTTCAGGGAGTTGCCAGCTTGCTGTGACTGGCTTTCGCTTCCTGGTAGCGACGCGCGGCACTCACGAATCCGGTAAACAATGGGTGCCCATCTCGCGGCGTGGAAGTGAACTCGGGATGGAACTGGCAGCCCACGAACCATGGATGGTCGCGCAGCTCGATCGCCTCCACCAGACTACCGTCCTCCGAGCGACCGGAAATCACCATGCCCGCTGCCTGCAACCGCTCCGCGTAGGCGTTGTTGAACTCGTAACGATGCCGGTGACGTTCCTGGATATGCAGCTCGCGGTAGGCCTGTGCCATCAGGGAGCCGTCCTGCAATACAGCCGCCTGCGCCCCAAGGCGCATGGTACCGCCCAGGTCGCTCGCGGCATCACGTCGCTCGATGCGCCCCTCGCGATCCTGCCATTCAGTGATCAGCGCGATCACTGGATGCGGCGTATCCGGCATGAACTCGGTGCTATGCGCGGCCTCCAGCCCCGCCACGTGGCGTGCGAACTCGATCACCGCCACCTGCATGCCCAGACAGATCCCGAGATAGGGAATCCCCTGCTCGCGGGCATGCCGGACCGCGGCAATCTTGCCCTCGACCCCGCGCTCGCCGAACCCGCCCGGTACCAGAATCGCGGCGAGTCCCTCGAGTTCAGGCAATATGGCGGGATCGGCTCCCTCAAGCTTCTCCGAGTCGATATAGCGAATGCGCACCCGGGTACCCGTATGCACGCCAGCGTGCGTCAGGGCCTCGTTGATCGACTTGTAGGACTCGGTGAGCTCCACATATTTTCCGATCATCCCCACGGTGAGTTCGGACTCCGGGAACTCCATGGCATTGACGACGTGCTTCCAGTCCGACAGATCTGCCTGCGGCGCATCGATCCGGAGTTTGCGCAAGACGATCTCGTCGAGCTTCTGGGAATGCAGCCAAAGCGGAATCTTGTAAATGTTATCGACATCGACGGCCGAGATCACCGCCCTTTCCTCGACATTCGTGAACAGCGCAATCTTGCGCCGCTCTCCCTCCGGCAATGGTTGATTGGCACGACACATCAGCACGTCCGGCTGAATGCCGATCGAGCGCAGTTCCTTGACCGAATGCTGCGTTGGCTTGGTCTTGATCTCCCCGGCCGCGGCGATGTAGGGAACCAGCGTCAGATGGATGAACAGCGCGTTCTCACGGCCGAGTTCGACACCCATCTGCCGGATCGCCTCGAGAAACGGCAATGACTCGATGTCACCGACCGTTCCGCCAATCTCCACCAGCGCGATATCGGCGTCCGCGGCGCCAACGCGAATCGACCGCTTGATCTCGTCGGTGATATGCGGGATCACCTGCACAGTACCGCCGAGGTAGTCACCCCGGCGCTCCTTGCGGATGACGTTCTCGTAGATCTGGCCAGTAGTGAAGTTGTTGCTACGCCCCGTACGGATGCGCACAAAGCGCTCGTAGTGGCCGAGGTCAAGATCGGTTTCGGCGCCGTCGTCCGTAACAAAAACCTCGCCGTGCTGAAACGGGCTCATGGTACCCGGATCCACATTGATGTACGGATCGAGTTTCAGCAGGGTCACCTTAAGACCTCGGGCCTCGAGAATCGCCCCAAGCGAAGCAGCTGCAATACCCTTGCCCAGAGACGAGACCACGCCTCCGGTAATGAATACGAAACGCGTCATGTGGGCACCCGTGGAAGAACGACCGACAATGTGCCGGAACGCGCCGGGAGATTACCAAAAACCCCCCGCTCGCTCAATTCGGGGGTCTCTGATGCACTCCTGGATCTTGGGTCCAGAGCACTGCCACCAATTCGCCGCGAACCCGGACCAGGGGAATTCGGGAGCGCAGCCAAGGCGGAATTCCACGCTCCTGCATCAGACTCTTCAGGGTCCGTCGGCGACCATCGGGGAGGCGTACCCATTCACCACCCTGACGAAAGCAGATTTGCACTCCGTGCGTGTTGGCAACGCCGGCCGACTGCAATTGCATGGCCGACACCATGGTACCGTCGGGCAACAACATGTTTTCCGCACCGGGTAGCCAATCGAATGTCGCACCGGCCATCGCCAACGGTGCCGTCTCTTGGTCACGAACCAGATACAGCACACCCTGGTGGATTCTCAGACTGAGCCCATCCCAATTCAGGACCGGGCGCGCCTCTGCTTTCGCCTCCAGCAGTTGACGCAGGAACTCCAGCAGCGGCGCGCGCCGTGGCGCACGGGCTCCGCAACGCACGATGAAGCGGCGCAGAAGCCATGGCCGCCGTTCTTCCGGATGGGATAAGAAACCGGCAAGATCAAGGGTTTCGGTCAATGGACCGATCAGCTTATCCAGCAGGGGATCCAACAATCCGTCCAACACACCAATGACCTCGGCTTGCAGGCTAGCCGCAACACCAAGCCGGCGCTCGACCGGGAACCGACCGGACAGTACGGGGAGCAACTCGTGGCGAACGAAATTCCGATCGAACCGGAGGTCGAGGTTGGTCGGATCCTCGACCCAGTCCAACCGGTGCCGCCCCGCGTAGGCAGTGATCGCCCGGTCGGATACGGCGAGCAACGGTCGCGCCAACCAGCCAGCACCAAGCCGCCGCAACGACGGCATCGCGGCCAGACCGGTGGGACCGCTGCCCTTCAGGGCCGCGAGCAGGAAGGTTTCGGCCTGATCGGTTGCATGGTGCGCGGCAAGAACACAATCTTTCGGCCCTGTACCTTCCGCAAGGGCTTGGTAGCGAAGATGCCGCGCCGCCGCTTCAACCCCCTCTTCCGGTCTGTCAGGTATTCTGATCGTGCGAATCTCGCAACGCAGACCGAGGCCTGAAGCCACGCGCAGACAATGTGCTGCCTGGGCATCAGCCTGGGGATGCAGCCCATGATGCACATGGACCGGGATCAGCGCACACCCGGGCCGCAGCGCCGCGAGCGCATGCAGCAGCACCGTGGAATCCCGCCCCCCACTGAAAGCCACGCGCAGAGCGGTGAATTCCGGGTGCTGTTCCAGAAATGACCCGAGAGCCGCGGCGACCGCGTCAGGTCCCGACTTCCTGGAAGGCACCATAATCCATCAATCGCCGATAACGTCGCTCCAGACGCTGGCCAGGATCCAAGCGGTCCAGCTCTTCCAGTGTCTCCAGCAACGCCGACTTGATCCGCCCTGCCATGATCTCCTGCGACCGGTGCGCACCACCGAGGGGCTCATCGATCACCCGGTCGACCAATCCGAGATCGTACAGGCGCTCCGAGGTGATACCGAGGGCCTCGGCGGCCTCGGGCGCCTTGTCGGCGCTCTTCCAGAGAATGGACGCGCAGCCTTCGGGAGAGATCACCGAGTAGGTCGAATACTGGAGCATCATGGTGGCATCGCCAACACCGATGGCCAGCGCACCCCCGGAGCCACCCTCGCCAATGACGGTGGCGATGATGGGTGTATCCAGTCGCGCCATCACCATCAGGTTGCGGGCGATCGCCTCGCTCTGACCGCGCTCCTCCGCCCCGACTCCTGGATAGGCGCCCGGGGTGTCGATGAAGGTCAGCACTGGCAACCGGAAACGCTCGGCCATCTCCATCAATCGCAGGGCCTTTCGGTATCCCTCGGGCCGCGGCATCCCGAAATTGCGTTGCACCTTTTCCTTGGTAAGACGCCCTTTCTGATGCCCGATCACCATGACCGGGCGCCCATCCAGCCGCGCCAGACCACCAACGATGGCAGGGTCATCGGCAAAAGCGCGGTCGCCACGCAGCTCGACGAAATCGGTGAACAGCTGCGGAACGTAATCCAGGGTGTACGGTCTCCGTGGATGCCTGGACAACTGGGAGACCTGCCACGGCTTCAGCTTGCTGAAGATGCTCTCGGTCAGCGCCAGACATTTCTCTTCCAGACGCTGAATTTCTTCCTTGATGTTGACCTCGGCATCGTCACCGACAAAGCGCAGATCCTGGATCTTCGCTTCCAGTTCCGCGATCGGCTGTTCGAAATCGAGAAAATCCGGATTCATGAAACGTCCCGTTTCTGACCGCTAAAACCGTGGATTGTAACCAATACGATCATGATCCGCTCAGGGGCCGCGACCACCCTCGCCCACACCATTCCCGTAGACCAGCGTAACCCGACTTTCCGGCCCCAGCGTATCGCGCAGGCGACGTAGCAGTTGCTCGTCCGGACATACCTGCCAGCGTTCGGGCAGATCCAGTTCCACGCCAACGTCCTCCCGTTGGTAGCGCATGCGCAGGCGGCAAGCTCCCGGCGCGCACTCGGCGATCACCTGGTGCATCGAACGCACCTGGTCCGGGCGTATGCACTCCAGACTGAGGTCCAGCATACGCGCCCATTCCGCGCGTGCCTCATCCAGCGTAAGGATCCGTTGAGCACGCATGCGCACTCCACCCGCGTAGTCATCCCGGGCCACACCACCCTCCGCCACGATCAGAGTATCGGGTACCAGCCGAGCCTGGTGCTCACGGTACTCCTCGTTGAAAAGAACCACTTCGGCTCGACCGGTCTGATCGTCCAGGGTAAGGATCGCCATGCGTCCGTTTTGTGTGTTGCGCAGCCGAACACCCACGACCAGACCGGCAATCCGGGCAGTCTCCTGTCTTTTCCGGCGACCATTCGGGTCCGGACCGCTTTCCAGCCGACCCGCCAGTTCCTGTAGCGATGTGCCCGTCAGCCGCTTCAGCTCGTCCCGGTAACGCGCGACCGGATGCCCGGTAAGGTACAGGCCCAGCGTTTCCTTTTCCCCCCGCAGCCGCTCGTCGTCGTCCATTTCGGGCAGCGTCTCCAGCTCGGGCAATACGGCACTCGCCGGTTCCCCGAAAAGATCCACGACGCCGAGCTCGGCGTCACGCCCAGCTTGTTCGGCAGCACCGATTGCCAATGGCATCGCGGCAAGCAGCGTCGCACGGTTCGCACCGATTGCATCCATTGCACCAGCCCGAATCAACGTGGTAAGCACCCGTTTGTTCAGTTTTCCCAGATCGACCCGCTGACAGATTTCCACCAGGCTGTGGAAGTTCGATCCGGCATCGCGCGCATGAAGCAGAGTATCGATCGCCGACTCTCCAACGCCCTTGATCGCGCCTAGGCCGTACACGATCGTCCTGGAGTCCACCGCCGCGAACCGGTAGGCCGATCGGTTCACGTCAGGAGGAACGACACGCAGACCGAGGCCACGGCATTCTTCTATCAGACCGACAACCTTGTCGGTGTTGTCCATGTCCGCCGACAGCACCGCCGCCATGAACGGCGCCGGAAAATGCGCCTTGAGCCACGCAGTCTGGTAGGCCAGCATTGCATACGCAGCCGAATGCGACTTGTTGAAGCCGTAGCCCGCGAACTTCTCCATCAGATCGAAGATATAGGTCGCGGTCTGTTCCTTGACCCCGCGCGCCAGCGCACCCTGCACGAAGATCTCGCGCTGCTTCGCCATTTCCTCGGGTTTCTTCTTGCCCATCGCGCGACGCAGCAGGTCCGCACCGCCGAGCGTGTAGTTCGCGAGCACCTGCGCGATCTGCATCACCTGTTCCTGATACAGAATGACACCGTAGGTCGGCTTGAGGATCGGCTCCAGATCCGGATGCGGATATTCGACCCTTGCCCGTCCGTGTTTACGATCGATGAAATCGTCTACCATCCCCGACTGCAACGGCCCAGGCCGGTACAACGCGACCAGCGCGATGATGTCCTCGAAGCTGTCCGGTTGCAGTCGATGAATCAAGTCCTTCATGCCGCCGGATTCCAACTGGAAAACCGCGGTGGTCTGATACGCCTGAAGCAGCTTGAACGTTGCAGGATCATCCAGCGGAATGCTGTCCAGATCAACCGGTTCGTTGCCCGGCAGATGGCGGATGGCATCGAGCGCCCAGTCGATGATCGTCAGTGTCCGCAGCCCCAGGAAGTCGAACTTCACCAGGCCGACCGCCTCGACATCGTCCTTGTCGAAATGCGTGACCAGTGAGCCACCCCCGGCCTCGCAGTAGAGCGGCGAGAAATCGGTCAGCGCTGACGGCGCGATCACCACGCCACCGGCGTGTTTCCCCGCGTTCCGCGTGAGTCCTTCGAGCTTCAACGCAAGGTCCAGGATACCCCGCACCTCCTCGTCCCCTTCATACTGTGCCTTGAGATCCTCACTCTCCTCCAGTGCCCGGGTCAGCGTCATGCCGAGTTCGAACGGAATCAGCTTGGCGATGCGATCGACGAAACCATACCCATGCCCCAACACCCGACCGCAGTCGCGCACGACCGCCTTCGCCGCCATGGTGCCGTGGGTGATGATCTGGGAGACGCGGTCCCGTCCGTAGCGGTCGGCCACATAGTCGATAACTCGGTCGCGCCGGTCCATGCAGAAGTCGATATCGAAATCCGGCATCGACACCCGTTCCGGATTGAGGAATCGCTCGAAAAGAAGCTCATAACGCAATGGATCAAGGTCTGTAATACCCAGGGAATAGGCAACCAGTGACCCGGCACCGGAGCCCCGCCCGGGGCCAACCGGTATCTGGTTCTCACGCGCCCAGCGAATGAAATCGGCGACAATCAGAAAGTAGCCCGGGAAGCCCATCTGGCAGATAACGTCGAGTTCGCGTTCTAGCCGCGCCACGTAGTCGGGCTCCGGAGCAAAACGATGGCGCTCAAGCCGCGCCCGCAGCCCCTCCTGCGCGGTCACACGGAGATGATCCTCCACCGATCGCCCTGCGGGGACAGGAAAATCCGGTAGCACTGAATGCCCCAGTGAGAGTCGTACGCTGCAACGGCGGGCTATCGCGACACTGTTGGCCAGAGCCTCCGGGATGTCGGCAAATAGCTCCATCATCTCTTCGGGACTGCGCAGATACTGCTGGTCACTGTAGCGTCTTGGCCGACGAGGGTCGGCCAAGACCACGCCATCATGAATACACACCCGCGCCTCGTGGGCCTCAAAATCCCCCGAGGCAAGGAAACGGACGTCGTTGGTGGCCACCACGGGCAGGTCGAATCGCTCCGCGGCAGCCAACGCTGCCGCTATCCAGGCGTCCTCGCCGGGCCGGCCCGTCCGCGTCAGTTCCAGATAGAAACGCCCAGGAAACAGCTCCAACCACGGTGTCACGACCTCCCGCTCAAGGGCGATCGGGCTACCGGAGCCCTGCACGAAAACCCCGTCAATGGTCCCCGAGAGCGCAATGAGCCCGTCAGTCGCACCCGCCAGCCATGCGAAATCTAGTCTCGGCACACCCTTTTCCTGCCCCTCCTGCCAAGCCCGACTGATCAGGCGGGTCAGATGCCGATAACCGATCCCGTTCTGCGCCACGAGCGTGATTCGGGCAAGCGATCCATCCGCGCGCACGCCGCGCAACAGAATGTCGGCACCAATGATCGGTTGCACCCCGGCCGCGATCGCCGCCTTGTAGAACTTGACCAACCCGAACATGTTGCAATGATCGGTCACGGCCACCGCGGGCATTCCGGCCTCCGCGACCCGGGACACCAGGGGTTTGAGCCGAACCAGCCCATCGACCAGTGAATACTCCGAGTGCAGCCGCAGATGCACAAAACCGGTCATCGCGACGAACTCCGCGCCGATTGCGCCTGGATGCTGCGTGCTACGGGCGCGAAACTTCGCCGATGCTCGGGGCATGGCCCATGCTTTTCGAGTGCCGCGAGATGCGTCGGTGTGGGATAGCCCGCATGCCGATCGAATCCATAGGCCGGATAACGATCATGCAATTCCAACAGCAGCGCATCACGTGCCACCTTGGCAATGATCGATGCCGCGCTGATCGCCGGCACCGTGGCGTCGCCACCCACCACGGTGGTGGCGTGCCAGGGTCCCGTGGGAGCAAACCGCCCGTCGACCAAAACATGCTCCGGAATCCGTGACAGCGCCAGCAGCGCACGCCGCATGGCCAGAAGCGTGGCATGGTGGATGTTCAGCGAGTCGATCTCGGTGGCACTGGCACTGCCCAATGCCCAGTGTTCGGCATCCACGCGAAGTCTGGCTGCCAGGGACTCCCGGCGCCGCGCCGACAACCGTTTGGAGTCGGTCAGTCCTGGCAGTTCGTAGCCTTTCGGTAGCATGACCGCAGCCGCCATCACCGGCCCCGCAAGCGGCCCACGGCCGACTTCATCGACCCCGGCAATACGCGTGTCCACCGGAATCCCGCCCCATGTATCACCCCGCATCGACTCCCCTCGGTCTCCTTGGTTTCCGGCGCTACCGGCCCCATCGCCTTCAGCATTGGGTAAACTGCGCCCACCCCGGTGCCACCGGGCGGCCGCATCGTCCGCGTTCGAACCGCCTCGGCGCGCTACACTACCATAGCAGTCGATCACAACCTGTCAGGGATCATAATGTCTACTTCACCACTCCGCTGTGCCGTCGTTGGCGTCGGCCACCTGGGAAAATGGCACGCGGCCAAGTACGCCCAACTGCCCGACGTCGACCTTGTCGCAGTGGCGGACAGCAACGCCGCCAGGGCACAGGAGGTCGCCTCCCGGCATGACTGTGAAACGGTCTCGGACCATCGCCATCTGCTCGGACGGGTCGATGCGGTGAGCATCGCCGCGCCGACCACATTGCACTACGCGATTGCACGCGATTTTCTGGATGTGGGCTGTCATGTGCTCTTGGAAAAACCCATCACCACGACCGTCGAGGAAGCCGAGGCGCTGAACCAACTCGCCGAGGAACGCGGTGTGGTTCTGCAGGTCGGGCATCTCGAACGCTTCAACGCCGCGCTGCGACGGCTCGTGGACAACCCCATGGATCCGCGTTTCATCGAGTCGCATCGGTTGGCGCCGTTCAAACCCAGGGCCACCGACGTGTCGGTGGTCCTGGACCTGATGATCCACGACATCGACATCATTCT
>SLHN01000130.1 GCA_007136145.1 Thioalkalivibrio sp. | reverse complement strand
GACGTTGACGATGATGCCGCAGCGGGCGTAGGTGGACTTGCCCAGACAGATCGTCAGCACGTTGCGCGGAATGCGGAAGTACTCGACCGTCCGTGCCAGTGCAAAGGAGTTCGGCGGGATAATGCAGACATCGGCCTTGACGTCGACAAAGCTCCGTTCATCGAACGCCTTGGGATCGACGATCGAACTGTTGATGTTGGTGAAGATCTTGAATTCGTCCGCGCAACGGACGTCGTAGCCGTAGCTCGAGGTTCCATAAGACACGATGCGCAGATCCTCGCGGAAGCGCACCTGCCCGGGTTCGAACGGCTCGATCATGCCGGTGGACTCGGCCATGCGCCGTATCCACCGGTCCGACTTGATCGACATCGGTCAGGTGTTCTTGATCACGATGCTGGGGAACTTGCCACTGTAATCCTTGCTCGTCTCTGCCAGCTTGGCGCTGGTACGGCGGGCGATTTCGCGATAGATCTCCGCGATGCGGCTGTCGGGCGCACGTACCACGGTCGGCTCGCCGCCGTCGGCCTGCTCCCGGATACTGATGTCCAGGGGCAATGCGCCGAGCAGGTCGACACCATGATCCGCCGCCATCTTTTCACCCCCCCCCTGGCCGAAGATATATTCCTCATGACCGCAGTTCGAACAGATGTGGATGCTCATGTTCTCGACGATACCCAACACCGGAACATCCACTTTTTCGAACATCTTCAAACCCTTTCGCGCATCCAGCAGGGCGATGTCCTGAGGCGTGGTCACGATGACTGCCCCGCTGACTGGGATCTTCTGCGACAGCGTCAGCTGGACGTCGCCGGTACCCGGTGGCAGATCCACCACCAGATAGTCGAGATCCTCCCAGTTGGTCTCGCGCAGCAGCTGCTCCAGCGCCTGGGTTACCATCGGCCCGCGCCAGATCATTGGTGTGTCTTCCTCGATCAGGAAGCCGATCGACATCGCCTGAAGACCATATTTCCGCAGCGGCTCCATGCTCTTGCCGTCCTTCGATTCCGGCTTGTCGGTAATTCCGAGCATCCGTGGCTGGCTGGGACCGTAGATATCCGCGTCCAGGATTCCGACCTTGCCGCCTTCGGCAGCGAGGGCCAGTGCCAGGTTGACCGCGGTGGTCGATTTGCCGACCCCGCCCTTGCCGGAGGCCACGGCGATGATGTTCTTGATGCCGGGCATCGGCTTCAGACTCTTCTGGACCGCATGTGAAACCACCCGGCTGGATACCGTTACGTCGGCGTGCTCCAGGCCCAGCACGGTTCCAAGCGCTTTTTCCACGTCCCCGCGCAACTCGTCGAAATAGCCCGACGCCGAATAGCCCAGTTCGATCGCAACCGTCGCGCGCGCGCCATCGATCTGGATGTCCTTCACCGCGCCCGCGGCCACGAGGTCTTTTTCCAGGTATTTGTCCTGCACCGTTTTCAGGGCAGTTTCGATCTGCAGACGCGATAGTTCGGACATGGTTGACTGCTTCCCTGTGTTTGGTTAGTGCGCGCATAGTAACGGTCGGCAACGGCACCGCCAAATCACCCACGGCGGGCGGCACAATACGGAGCCCGGGGCGATCGCGGAACCGGCGTCGCCCATGGGCTCATGAAGCCATCATCGTCACGCTCAGAGGCCGTGCACCCAGCGCAGCACGGCCTCCTGAAGATTCGCGCCAGCACCGCGGTGTGCATTCGCGTGATTGACCAGCAGCACGACCATCACGTCCTCGTTACCACGATTGCGGACATACCCGGCCACCGCCGACACTTCATTGAGATGCCCGGTCTTCAGATGCATTCGCCCGGTCTCCGGACCGTCGGTAAAGCGCCGGCGCAGCGTCCCATCGAGACCGGCAATCGCCAGCGACGAAACGAACTCCGCGCGCCATGGGCTGGCCCATCCGGCCTGGAGCATCTGTGCCAGTTGTTGCGGAGTCATTCGCGCATGGCGACTGAGGCCAGAACCGTTGTCGATAATCATGCCACCGACATCGACTCCAAGCTCCGCCAACACCTCGTAAATCGCCTGCCGGGACTTCTCCACCGTTGCCGGCGCACCGAACCGTTCCGCGCCCAGGGTCAGGGCCAGGTGCCGCGCGACCACGTTCGAACTCCACTTGTTGGCTACCCGAATGATCTCGCCCAACGGTCGCGACTCGTGCGTGAGCAGCGGCGGACCGTCCAAGCCCCGCAGCACTCCGTAGCGCACATCGCCAGCCAGCTCGCCACCCCATTGCGTCCAGTGCAGCCGAAACAGCTCGCGATTGTAGGCCTCCGGTGCAATAGCCGTGCGCAACAATGCGTAGTCACCGCAATTCACCGGATAGTTACCGGAAAAGATCGCCCGCGATCGGCCTGGGCCATTGTCCACTTCATAACGGATGCCACGCTGCCAGCCGCCGCAGTTGCCCTGTACCCCACGCAGCTCGTTTACGATCTCGAGTCCTGGAAGCGGCGGGTCCGCCTCGATCCGCACCCCGCGACCCTCCGAATCGGGCAATACGTGGAACCGCAGCGCACTGCCGTTCACATGCAGCGCATGTGGGGGCTGATTGTAGGCGCGCAGTGGTTGACCATCGAACTCACCCGGATCCTCCCGCAGGATGTGGAAGTGGCTGGTATCAAGCAACACGTTGCCCTCGATACGCCGCAATCCGGTGCGCCTGAGCGCCCCGAGCATACGCCAGTGTTCCTCGCTGACCATGCCTGGATCACCACTGCCACGCAGGACGAGATCCCCCCTCAGCACCCCGCCACGAATCGGCGCGGTGGCATGGATTTCGGTAGTCCATACGTGGCTCGGGCCCAATTCGGACAAAGCCGCCAGAGTAGTGGCCAGTTTGACCGTCGACGCAGGGTTGAACAACGTGCGTGGATTGAGTTGCGCCAGCGGGGCTGGATCGCCGACCCGCTGCACCCACAGCCCGACTGCGTCGGGGGGTAGGTTCTGCGCACGCACCGCCTGCTGCAGAGGCTCCGGCAGCAGCGCAAACGACGCCACCGCGCCGGCGGGACCCAGCGACCCGAGCAACAGAATTCCAACGCCCAGCAGGCGCTGGACAACCGACCCACTGCCGTGATTCCCGCGCCAGATGGCCAGGGGAGCTCGCGTTCCTGCGACCACCATGGACCATGAACGTGCCACACCCGCGCTTTCGTACCCTTTACGCAACAAGTCCGCACTCCTCCGAAACGAGTTTCGGCACATGTTGCGCAAGCGGCTATCTCGTTGGCAAGTGGCCGAGCGCGGACAACGGCATCGGAGCGCTGGGGACCTCCGTGCAGGGCCCGATGGCATTCCCCTGACCGTAGTCGATACCCAACTCGCGGCAAAGCCGCAGGTCACCTGGCTCGTTGATACCATCGGCAACCGTCGCGGCTCCAAGACTGCGCGCGGTAGCGACGAGACCATCGAGCAGGGAGGCCACGGGGCCTGAAAAGCGCGCTTCGCGGACCAGGCCGGTATCCAGGCGAACGAACTCCGGCTCCAGACTTGCGATCAGTCCGACCTGGCCGAGGCCGGCACCCACCTCGCCCAGCGCAATCCGGAAGCCCATGCCGCGCAGCAGCCCACAACCGTGGACCAGGGCTTCGATGTCATCGACAAGGCCACGCTGGGCAATCTCGATCACTACGTCGGCGGGATCCAGGCCGAGGCGTTCCAAACAGGTGTAGGATGGGTGGCGATGCAGATCCTGCCGCAGCAGTGACTGGGGGCTGGCGCCAATGAACACGGGAACGCCCCGGGGCAGGCACTCCGATTTCCGCACCAAGGCACTGATCTGGCAAGCCTGCTCCACCGCCGCGAGCCGCCGGGCGTTGCGCGCCAGTTGATAGAACTCATGGCCAGTGATGGGACCGCGGTCAGGGTGTGCCAACTGACACTGCATCTGGTATCCGAGCAAATCGCCGTCACCCGACAAGGCAACGATCGCCTGGAATCCAGGCCGCACCAGGTCACCGAGCTCCCCCATGACCCAAGGCTCGTGCAGACGTGTGTGCAGCACACTCAGTGGTTCCAGTTCATCCAGCACGGAGAGTGACAGGCGTCCGTCGAAATCGGGATTGACCCAAGCGGCCAGACAGTCGGCCAGGATCTGGGGCGGTGTCTCGCCCACCAGTGCCTCGACCAGGTCGGCAAGATCCATCGACGTCGGCAACGCGAACGCCCAGATCCGGTTCGAGTCCCGGCTCAGGGGGCGGCCCCAGCGGTTCCAACTCTTGGGTACATCGTCCCCACTCAAACGCACTACCAGCATCTTCAGGCTTCCTCGGCTTCCTGGCCTCCCGCCTGCACTGCAAGTTGCGGACCACTTCGCAGGGTGCGTCCGCCGGACGGTTCCGGCACGGATGCACCGCGATGGTGCTTCAGACGCGAGTCGGTCCTCGGCATTACGCACCGAAAGGGTGCGCGCCGTGTGCGCCCTGCATCATCTGGGTCGCAAGCGCTTTCAGGCAACCTCGTACGCGGCTTTCCAACCCGCGTATTCCCGCACCAATTGCTCCACCGTGTGCGCGTCGTACGCGCGCAACCCACTCAGAACCAGGTTCTTGCTTCCGGTCGCGTACGGCTCACCATCGACCGTCAGGGCGTAGTCCAGCCGCACATCGCCGCGTTTCCCATCCACCGTCATTGCGGCATTGCCGAGCAGCGGCTGCACGGTCTCGGTCAGAACCCCGACCGGGGCCTGGATCTCCAGCGACATGCTTTCGTAAATGACCAGAGGCCGTGCCGGGTTGACCATTACCTGGTGCTGTTCCATAAGGGGCACGAGCACATGGGGAAAGTTCTGGCCCGAAAAGGCCACGTAACTGCGCGTCAGGGCTTCGATGGTGTAGGGGTCGCTCACCACCGGGCCTTCGCGCTCGACCTCCAGGTAGCTCTTGCCGCGAAAATCGGTGATCGCGAACCGGGATCCGGGAGCTTCCGGGAAATTCAGCGGCACTGCCTCCCCCACCATACCAACGAAGCGGCAATGCATGCGGGCACTGACGCCGTAGCGCGCAAGAACCAGGGCGAACAGCAAGTCGCCGGGCACACAGAACCGCCGCGAATCGGGATTGTGGATCGGGTTGAAATCCCCGGCCACCTCCTTGGCGAAGCGGCTGGCCTGTTCCGGAGTGATAAGCACCTGTCCATCGCGGATCTTGTGGAAAGGCTGCAGGAAGGTGTCTTCAGTCACGTGTAACTCCCGAATTCGGCAAGAACGGCTGCACTATAGCCCCAAATGCCCACGTATTACCGCAAGGAATTCGTCCCCATAGCGTTCCAGTTTCGCCATACCCACCCCGGATACCTCGGACAGCTCGTCTTGAGTTACCGGTGCAATATTCACCATGTCGGCCAAGGTGGAATCATGAAATATCACGTAGGGAGGCACACCCTGGGCATCCGCCAGGCGCCGGCGGCAAGCCCGCAAGGCCTCCCACAAGGCCTGATCCTCGGGGTCGAAATCGCTGGCCGCAACCCGCTTGTGCGCCGAACGCGCCGGCACCGGACTCGCGGCGCGGGTTTCTCGGCGCAGTTGCAATGTTGACTCACCCCGCAGTAGCGGAAGACAGGATTGATCCAGCTTCAGGCTGCCATGGCCTTCGACATCCACGCGCAGCAGGCCGCGGGCGATCAGTTGCCGGAATATGCCGCGCCATTCGGCGATTTCGATGTCCGCGCCGATACCGAAGGTAGTCAGGCGATGGTGACCCAAACCTTGCACGCGTTCATTCCTCTTCCCGCGCAGAACGTCGATCAGGTGGTTCACGCCGAAACGCTCGCCCGTCCGGTACACGCAGGAAAGCGCCTTGCGCGCCGGTTCTGTCGCATCCCAGGTGGCGGGCGGATCGAGACAGGTGTCGCAGTTGCCGCAAGGTTCCGGAAGATCGTCGCCGAAATACGCGAGCAGCGCCTGGCGCCGGCAAGTGGTGAGTTCACACAGGCCGAGCATGGCTTCGAGCTTGTGCCGCTCGATGCGCTTGTGCCCATCATCGGCCCCGGACTGCTCCAGCATCTGGCGCAGGGTGATCACATCCTGCAGGCCATAAAGCATCCAGGCGTCCGCCGGCAGTCCGTCGCGCCCCGCGCGCCCGGTCTCCTGATAATAGGCCTCGACGCTCTTGGGGAGGTTCAGGTGCGCGACGAACCGCACGTTCGGTTTGTCGATACCCATACCGAAGGCAATGGTTGCAACCATCACCACCCCCTCCTCCTTCAGGAACCGCGTCTGATTACGCTCGCGCTCGGCCGCCGTCATTCCAGCGTGATACGGCAACGCCAGCACGCCCTGAGCACTCAGCCAATCGGCGATGGCATCGACGCGTTTGCGCGAGAGGCAGTAGACGATCCCGGCCTCGCCGGAATGTTCGTCGCGGATGAACCGCAACAGACGATTCCGCGCGCTACCACCGCCGGCATCGGACTGGGCGATGCGGTAGCGGATGTTCGGACGATCGAACGGGCTGATGAACTGCCGCGCCTGTTCCAGGCGCAGCCGGGTAACGATCTCGCGGCGCGTCGGCCCGTCCGCGGTCGCCGTCAGCGCAATGCGCGGCACCCCGGGAAAGCGTTCCGCCAGGATCGAGAGCTGGATATACTCCGGCCGGAAGTCGTGCCCCCATTGCGACACGCAATGCGCTTCATCGATGGCAAACAACGCGATTCCACTGCGCTCGAACAGGTCCAGAGTACGTGGCAACACCAGCCGCTCCGGTGCAACGTAGACCAGATCGAGCTCGCCCGCGAGCAAGGCGCGCTCCGTGGCCTGAATGGCGGCCGCGGGCTGCGCCGAGTTCAGCGACGCCGCGCGTACGCCGCTCTGGCGCAGTGCCGCGACCTGGTCCTGCATCAGCGCAATCAGCGGCGAGATGACGACCCCGCAGCCCGGACGCACCAATGCGGGTATCTGATAGCACAGGGACTTGCCGCCGCCCGTGGGCATCAACACCAGTGCGTCGCCCCCATCGATCAGGCAATCAATGATGGAGCGCTGCGTGTCCCGAAACTCGGGATAGCCGAAGACTTCGGCCAGGATCCGCTGCGGATCGCCACCGTCGTGCGCGCCACCGCCTCCAGGTCGGGCGGAATTGCTTTCCCGGCCGGCTTCAAGCAGCGGATCAACGCCGGCCAACCGCGTAGCCACGATCTCTTCTCCTCTTTCCCACATCGTCGTCTCCCTCTCCCTGGAACGTTTGCACTGTCTGGTCACCACCGAATGCCAACGATCGCAATCCGCGTGAACCTGTAGGCTCACTGGACCGGGGCAGCGGCCGCACCTACAGTGTGCCGCCTTCAGCACTTTTCGAAACCGGGGATTCTGCCATGCGTGGGCACGCATCGCTCGTCGACGCGCCCGAAGGGGCGGTGAACTGGCGCATCATCAGCAGTCTGCTACCTTACCTTTCGGAGTTTCGGGGTCGGTTGTTTCTCGCCCTCGGCCTGATGGCGCTGGCCAAGTTCGCCAATGTAGCCGTGCCGGTGGCCCTGAAATATGTCGT
>SLHN01000249.1 GCA_007136145.1 Thioalkalivibrio sp. | reverse complement strand
GGGGTGTGCTTCGATTCCGGCGGGCTGAATCTCAAACCCGGGAACAGCATGCGCCTGATGAAAAAGGACATGGGAGGGGCGGCGATTGCCATGGCTCTGGCGCGCCTGGTCATGGCGCTGGATCTTCCGGTCCGGCTTACGCTGCTGATCGGGGCGGTGGAAAATGCTCTGGGCTCGCGAGCGTTCCGACCCGGCGACGTACTCACCTCGCGCAATGGCAAGACAGTTGAAATCGATAACACCGATGCTGAAGGGCGACTGGTTCTGGCGGACCTTCTGGTGCGGGCCGGCGAAATTGCGCCTGATCTGATCGTTGACTTCGCGACTCTCACTGGTGCCGCTCGCGTGGCGGTTGGAACCGAGATCTCGGCATTCTTCAGCACCGATCCGAACATTGCGAACCTGCTGGCTGGACTGGCGGAGGGATGGGATGACCCCGTCTGGCCCTTGCCGCTGCACGAAGGTTACCGGTACATGTTGGATAGTGATATCGCCGACATGGTGAACAGCAGTTCCGAGGGTTACGCGGGGGCCATCACCGCAGCCTTGTTTCTGAAGGAATTCGTTCCTGCGGATGCGGCCTGGTTACATTTCGACGTGATGGCGTGGAACACCCGAAATCGTCCCGGCCGGCCCAAGGGTGGGGAAGCCATGGGCCTGCGGGCGTTACTTGGGCTGCTGGAGTCGCGGTATTCCGGCTGACGCTCGAACCGCGCAAGCCGCTCGGCCTCACACCCGAGGCGCTCGTGGGCCATGCGGTCAGAACGTGGCGAGGTCCATGCGCGCCCGCAGCACCTTGCGCAGCGCAATGAGGTAGGCCGCGGTACGGTAGTCCAATGGCGCATGATTGCTCTCGATTTCCCTGGTCTCGCGGATTTCCTGGAAGGCGAGACGCATCGAGTCGTCGAGCGCGGATCGCACGAGGTCGATTTCGTCGGTGCCGCGAGTCAGCGATTCACGCAACCAGTCGGGGGCCGAGCGGTTGGTCATCATCTCGATCGCTGAAACCACATGCTGGCCGCGTGTCGACTCATGTCGCCGTTGGAGTCGGCCCAGTCGCACGTGAGCAATGTTGCGGATCCACTCAAAGTAGGAAACGACCACGCCGCCCGCATTCACGAAGATGTCTGGAAGGATGGTAATGCCGCGCGACTGCAGGATCCGGTCTGCGTCCCAGGTACAGGGGCCGTTGGCCGCCTCGACCACCAGTTTCGCCTGAACCCGTTCAGCGTTGCCGTCATGGATCACGCCCTCCATCGCAGCAGGGATCAGGACCTCGCACTCTGCTTCGAGAACCTGCGCGCCATTGCGTTCGAAGCGGACCCCGGGGAATCCCTCGACGCCGCCGGTGCGCTGCATGTAGTCATGTATGGCGGTGATATCGAGACCTTGTTCGTCGAGTAGCGCTCCGTCCCTTTCGATGATGGCGATGATGCGGGGCGAATCCTTTGCTTGCAGCAGGGATGCGAGGTGATAGCCCACGTTGCCGAGACCCTGAATAACGATGCGCTGATCGCAGAGCTTTCCCGTCAGTCCGGCTTCGCGCACGGCCGCCGGTTCGCTGAAAAAGGCGTCCAGCGCATATTTCACCCCACGGCCGGTTGCCTCGAGCCGTCCGGGAATTCCTCCAAGTTCCAACGGCTTGCCGGTGACACAGGCAATATGATTCAGGTCTTCCGGGTGAAGATCGCGATAACTATCTAGAATCCAAGCCATTTCCCTCTGGGAGGTGCCCATGTCTGGTGCGGGTACGTTCTCCGCGGGGCTGATATACCCTCGCCGAATCAGCTCCCGGGCGAAGCGTCGGGTGATCCTCTCGAGTGCGGCCGTGTCGTACTGCCGCGGATCGATGCGCAGGCCGCCCTTGGATCCACCGAAGGGGACATCGACCAGGGCGCACTTGTAGGTCATCAGCGCAGCGAGAGCCTCTGCGTGATCCTGATTCATGTCGGGCGAGAAACGAAGTCCGCCCTTGACCGGCAGGCGATGCGCGGAGTGGACCGCGCGCCATCCCGTGAATACTTCCAGGCGGTCGGCGATGCGGACCGGAAAGCTGACCTGCACTACCGAGGAACAGGCTTTCAGGGCTTCACCGGTCCCGTCTGGCAGCCGGAGCATCTCCAGCGCATGGTCCACCATACGTGCGACGCTGTCCTGGAAACCCTTCGTGATCTGAATATCCGACATGCTGACCCCACGTTCCGACGCAACGCCACAGCGCCGATGTCCAAAGCTCGGGTTTCGGCGTGAAAACGCGTATACTCCTCCGGCCGAAGCCGTTAGTGCCATAGGATGGCAGAAAAAACTAACGGTGAGGGCGGAATCCGTTTGATAATGGAAAAGAGGCAGCAGTTTTGGGCGCTATACCGCTTTAGTTGACCGGTCAGGGATCGGTCATGCAGATTCGAATATCTGATCTCCTGTGGCTTTCGTGGGCAGAGGAGTTCGTGTCGACCTGTCAGCCCTTCAGTCTTTCCTCGAAAACGATCTATCGAAAACCCACACAGTAGAGAAAACCGATATGGCTACAGGTACAGTGAAGTGGTTCAGTGACGAAAAGGGCTTTGGTTTCATCACGCCTACCGATGGCTCCAAGGACGTCTTTGTCCACCACAGCGCTATTCAGGGCAGCGGATTCAAGTCGCTTGCCGAAGGTCAGAGCGTTTCATTCGATGTCGAGCAGGGACCGAAAGGCCCCAGCGCGGCCAATGTGACGGCTCAGTAATACCCATGCGAGCGAGGGGCAGCGATCCTGCCCTTCGCCTTCTCCGAAGGTGACCTGCTCGGTTGGGTGCCTTCGAGAAGTATTTCACTAGCAGGCCATGCGGAAAATTCGGGACCAGGATCTCTTCGCCAGAGGCTTCGCCGTTGCGTTGGGCAGGTTTGCAATGGATACCTATTCCTGCACTTGCCCGCCCACCCATCTCGCTACGGGCACCCAAGTCCGACAGGCTGCTAGTTTGAGAAACCGACTTTGCATCTCGGCGGGGATGGACTTCAAGGTTCCGGGACGCTACCTGATGAGGTGTCTGCGGAGAGTTGTTTGTCCCATCAGGTTGCAATGGCTGATGGTCCCCCCGATCATGATGCGGCTGGTCGCCGGTGTTTGCCGTTTACGCGGTTTGGTGTAGTTTCGTACTCACTTTGATGCGTCGATCCGGTGAACCGCGGGTTGTATTCGCTCGACCTAATCCAAGGACTCCATCGCTTTGTCTGACAACCTACCCAATTCGGTCAGCCGCCGATTCTGTGTAGCGCCGATGATGGATTGGACCGACCGCTGGTGCCGGCGTTTTCACCGTCTGCTGACCCGCAAGGCTCTTCTGTATACGGAGATGCTGCATGCGAATGCGGTCGTTCACGGCGACCGAGCCCACCTTCTGGGACACGATTCCCAGGAGCATCCAGTTGCCCTGCAACTTGGCGGCTCCGAACCAGCGTTGTTGGCCGAGGCGGCCAGAATTGGTGCCGATTTCGGATACAACGAGATCAATCTGAACGTCGGGTGCCCGTCGGAAAGGGTGCAGTCCGGGGCGTTTGGCGCCTGCCTGATGGCTACCCCGGATCTTGTTGCGGAATGTGTCGAGGCGATGGCCGGGGCGGTGATGCTGCCAATTACCGTGAAACACCGCATTGGCATTGATGATCAGGATTCCGAGGCGGATTTGCATCGCTTCGTTGACCGCGTGTCGAATGCGGGGTGTCGAACATTCATCGTTCATGCGCGCAAGGCCTGGCTGAAGGGTCTGAGCCCCGCCGCGAATCGTGACGTGCCGCCTCTCGATTACGAGCGGGTTTACCGTCTCAAGGAAGAATTTCCGAAGCTGGAAATCATCGTCAACGGCGGTATCGACGGTCCCGAGCAGGGGCTATCCCATCTGTCCAGCACCGACGGCGTGATGCTGGGGCGCTCGGCCTATTATCGACCGTTTGAACTCGGGCAGGTGGATCGGCTTTACTTCGGCGCGGGCCGGGATCGTCAGCGCGTTGAAGTCGTTGATGACCTCGTTGCGCTGGCGGAGGAGATGTGTTCCAGGAACGTGCCGATGGTGCGTCTGACTCGGCACATTCTCGGCCTCTTCCATGGCACGCCGGGTGCGCGTCATTGGCGACGCGTGCTCACGGAGGAGGTGCGGCGCGGTGGTGCCGGTCCGGAGATGATCGACTGGGCAGCAGGACCAAGCCTGAGTCGCTCGGCCTGATCGGTATCCAAGCCAGGGGACACGCTTGCCGGCCGGCGGTGGCCGGGTAGCCGGCGAGCACTCTCGCCGATGTGGCGCGGACAGACCACCCGCGTTCGCGGTTCCAGCCAGCGCCGCATCGGTGCGGTTCGGCTGCGCCTCACGGCACCCTACGCGGATTCTTTCACGCTACCGAGGAAGGTCAGAGGTTCCCATCAGCCATTCGTCGACCGCCCGGGCGCACTGCCGGCCCTCGCGGATTGCCCAGACGACGAGGGACTGGCCCCGCCGCATGTCGCCTGCGGCGAACACGCCATCGACGTTGGTGTGATAGGCCTTTTCACCTTCTGTGCTGCCCTTGATGTTCCCGCGTGGATCAAGTTCCAGGTTGGCGGTCCCCTGCAGTTCAGCGATCATGCCCGCGTGGACCGGATGCACGAATCCCATGGCCAGTAGCACCAGGTCGGCCTTCATTTCGCCTTCGCTACCGGGTACCTCGGACATCTGCCAGCGGCCTTGCTCGTCACGGTCCCAGCGCACCAGCGCGTAGCGCAGTGCACGCACGTTGCCGTGGCCGTCGTCCACGAAACCCTTGGTCGCGACGTTCCACATCCGCTCGCAGCCTTCTTCCTGGGAACTCGAGGTGCGCAGCCGGTTCGGCCATTCGGGCCAGGTCAGTCCCTTGTCTTCCTTTGCCGGTGGCTTGTCTAGGATCTCGATCTGGGTGACCGACCGCGCGCCATGGCGGTTCGATGTGCCGATGCAGTCCGAACCTGTATCACCACCACCGATGACGACCACGTGTTTGTCGCTGGCACTGATGAATTCATCCTCGGGTACAAACAATCCCTGGACCCGCTTGCTGTTTCGGGTCAGGAAGTCCATTGCGAAATGAACGCCATTGAGTTCCCGACCGGGGACGGGAAGGTCGCGCGGGTCTTCGGCGCCACCGGCAAGGATCACCGCGTCGTATTCGTCCTGCAATCGGGACACGGGGATGTCCGTGCCGATATGAGAGTTGGTGTGAAACTCAACTCCTTCGGTACGCATCTGTGCCATACGCCGATCGATCAGGTGCTTGCTCAGCTTGAAGTCCGGGATGCCATAGCGGAGAAGGCCACCGATGCGGTTGGCCTTTTCAAAAATGGCCACCTGATGGCCGACTCGGGCGAGTTGCTGCGCGCAGGCCAGTCCTGCGGGGCCCGAGCCGACGATGGCGATCTTCTTGCCCGTGCGGCGTTGTGCAACCTGTGGTTTGATCCAGTTCTCCGCCCAGGCCTTGTCGACGATCGCGCACTCGATGGTCTTGATCGTGACCGGCACGTCATCGAGATTCAGAGTACAGGCGGCCTCGCAGGGTGCCGGGCAGATTCGCCCGGTAAACTCCGGGAAGTTGTTCGTCGAGTGCAGCGTCTCGATCGCCTGCAGCCAGTCGCCCTGGTAGACCAGGTCGTTCCAGTCAGGGATCAGGTTGTCGACCGGGCAACCCTGGTGGCAATAAGGGATACCGCAATCCATGCAACGCGCACCCTGTTCCCTAACCTCATTCTCCGGCATCGGGATCACGAATTCCCTGTAGTGCACGACGCGGTCGGATGCGGGCTCGTACCGACGGTCGCGGCGCGCGTATTCGATGAATCCAGTTGGCTTACCCATGAACGGCGGTCTCCTTCATGGCCAGGGTGGCCTTCAAGGGCCGGTGGGAAGTGGGTGGCCGACTCTGTCGGGACTTCATCTGCTCCAGCGCGTTGCGGTAGTCCAGCGGCATTACCTTGACGAAACGCGTGAACTGGTTATCCCAGTCATCCAGAATACCGCGCGCGACCTCGGAATCGGTGTAGTGGAGGTGTTGCTCGATCAGAAGTTGCAGGCGCAGCTTGTCGAAGCGAGTCATGTCGTGGCTGATATCGACGAGACCCTTGGTCTCAAGGTCGCCGCCCTGGTGATCCAGTGCTTCCAGTGCGTCATCCTCATCAGGGATCGGTTGCAGTTCCACCATGGTCAGGTTGCAGCGCTGGTCGAAGGTTCCGTCCTCGTCGAATACATAGGCGATGCCGCCGGACATGCCCGCGGCGAAGTTCCGGCCGGTGGCGCCGAGGCAGACCATGATGCCGCCAGTCATGTACTCGCAGCCGTGATCGCCAACGCCCTCGACGACCGCGATGGCGCCGGAATTCCGCACGCAGAATCGCTCTCCGGCGACGCCACGGAAAAAGCACTCACCGCTGATCGCGCCATAGAGCACGGTATTGCCGACGATGATGTTCTCCTGTGCATGGGCGATACCCGCATCCTTCGGCGGGTAGACAATGATCCTGCCGCCGGAAAGTCCCTTGCCGACGTAATCATTGGCTTCTCCCTCGACTTCCAGTGTCACGCCTTTCGCCAGCCAGGCACCCAGGGACTGTCCGCCGGTGCCGCGCGCCTTGATATGGATCGTGTCGTCGGGAAGTCCTGCGTGGCCGTAGCGCTCGGCGACACGGCCCGACAGCATGGTGCCAACGGTGCGGTTGTAGTTCTTGATGGTGGTTTCGATCCGTACTGGGTCTCCGCACTCCAGAGCTGGCTGGGCCTGACGGATCAGTTCCTGATCCAGGGCCTTTTCGAGTCCATGTTCCTGGGTCTCGCTGTTGAACAGCGCCACGTCGGGCCCTACATCGGGCTTTCGGAGCAGACGCGAAAAGTCCAGGCCGGAGGCCTTCCAGTGGTCGATGGCTCGACGCATCTCCAGGCGGTCCGACTGGCCGGTCATCTCACTGAGTGTCCGGAACCCCAGTTTGGCCATCAATTGCCGTACTTCCTCGGCAACAAAGAAGAAGTAGTTGATTACATGCTCGGGCTTGCCGGTGAAGCGCTTGCGCAGTTCCGGGTCCTGAGTCGCCACGCCTACCGGGCAGGTGTTCAGGTGGCACTTGCGCATCATGATGCAGCCTTCGACGATCAGTGGCGCGGTGGCGAAACCAAACTCGTCGGCACCGAGGAGTGCGCCGATCACGACATCACGGCCCGTGCGCAGGCCGCCATCGACCTGCACCGCGATACGCCCACGAAGCCGGTTCATCACCAGCGTTTGATGGGTTTCACTCAATCCGATCTCCCACGGACTTCCCGCGTGCTTGATCGACGTCAATGGACTGGCGCCGGTGCCACCGTCGTAGCCGGCGATCGTCACATGATCCGCATGTGCCTTGGCGACGCCGGCCGCCACCGTGCCGACGCCGATTTCCGAGACCAGCTTGACCGAAATGCGTGCCCGCGGATTGGTGTTTTTCAGGTCGTGGATAAGCTGCGCGAGGTCCTCGATCGAATAGATATCGTGG
>SLHN01000246.1 GCA_007136145.1 Thioalkalivibrio sp. | reverse complement strand
GAACCACGCCATGAACGAAGAGATCGCCGGAAAGGTAATGGGGCTCAGAGGTGTTCGCGGGGCCGCTGTTACAGATGCGATGGGCGATATCGTGGAATCGACCATCCAGGAGGGGCAGTTGATGGAGTTCATCGGCTTTCTCGGCGGGATGGTTCCATCGGTCGAACATGTGGCCAACATGGGTCGGGTGAGGGAGGTGATTCTCAAGAGCGCCGGTGACGACCTGATCACGATGTATGTGGAGAAGGACCAGGCGCTGGGTGTGATCGCCGACAATCGGACGTCCGTTCGCATCCTGAAGCAGCAGATTCACGACTTGCTACAGTGGGATTGACCGATGGAAGCCATCCTGAAAGATCTCGAACAATTGACCGGCGTCGAACATGGGTGCCTTTATCACGGCGGCAGGATCGTCGCGACAACGTTTCCCCAGGTGTTGGACGACAACCTGGCCGCAATGGGGAAGATGCTCGAGCAGATCTTCAGCGGGGTCGAGAGTATCGGCCGCAGCCATAACGAAATCTACTTCGAGCTCGATGAAAACTACCTTCTCGGGTACCGTATCGACCGCGATCTGGTACTGACTTTGCTGACCAGCAAGCAGATCAATTTTTCGTTGCTCCATATCTCGGTGCGGTCCGCGGGTGCAGCCTTGAAAGAGGAAGCCCTTCATCCTCGCGATCCGGTTGTCGAGAAGCCCGCGCCAAAGCCGGATCCCACACCGAGTGCCAGTCCGGAACCGGCTGCGCAGGAAGTGCCGCCGAGAGCCAGGACGGTCTATCGCGGTGTATTCAGGAGTTGACGCTGGCTGCAATGGGTGCCATCCCAGCGCGGGGGGGACGGTGGGGTCTGTCGGTGGTTTTCGGGGCATGGTAAAGTGTCGGGCTGTCACTTTGCTGTCCGCTGCGGCAGCGGAGTTCCCTCGCGCCTCCCCTCTCCGTTTCGAACAGGCTCCAGCCAAGCATGCTCAATTCCGCAATCAATGTCGAAGAACTTCTCCGCGCATTCCGGATCGACAACGCGATAATGAGCTACGGCAGCTTCGTGCCCCGCCTTTACAACTTTTGTCGAAGCATGGGTTTCGAGCCAGGCAGGATGCTGCCCTCGCGTGCCTTTTGTTCCGACGAAAGCCAAGGCTACCCAACGATTCTGATTGCAAAACATTTCGGTACCTTTCCATTCAATCACGGGCGCGGTGGTGCGATCGTGGCCACGCAGCGTCATGGGCCGTTCGCCGAGCACGGCCAGGATCTGGTGATCATTCAGGCAAGCCATGTCGGTTACGATCCCGACAGCCGTGAATTCGGGACGTATCGTCGGATTCATGCCGAGCGGGCGGAGCATACGACCAGTTGTGGCAAGCTCGCGGCGGTGGTCGCGCCGTACCTGAAGGAATACCGTTTTGCGCAGAGAAGCATTCTGCTGGAGCGCTGGCATGGAAAACTGTGCGTACGGATCGACAACGGACTTCTGCGCGGCAACCGTACCGAAGGGCTGTTTCTCAACCTTCGGCGTCTGGTCGAACGTGACCCCGATGGCGAGTTCACACCGGTTCGGACGTACAGCACCTCGAAGAGTTTTGTTGCTGCCGCCTCACTGCAGCGCGATTGGACGGACCTGGAACCGCAGGAGGGGCAGCGCACCTCGATCGGGGCCAGGCTCGTTCCCAACATGTTCTCCTTTCAACGCGAACTGGACGAAACCCCGGAGGGCCGAGACCAGCAGGAGCTGGGTCTGATCGGCGCGATGCCATGGATCGTGACCTCTCGTCGCCCGCTACTCGCGGCGGCACAGATCAACACCCAGGTTGAGTTTGATCGGGCCTTTCGCACCGCTGCACAGGCGCCAAGCTATCGCGGCAAGCGCCTGCTGCACATTTCGGGTCTGAATATCGACATCTCGCCGCAGCTCGGGGAGACGTTCCCGAAAACCAACTTCGTTCCCTGGGCAGCCTATGTGCAATCGCGGGATGGAGATCAACGAATTCTCGAACAATCCGAATTGCTCGCCGCACTCCTGGAGCAAAGTCCGGAGAACCCGGATCAGGTCGACCTCGAGGCTGCCATTGCCGCAATGTCTTCGGACCTGGTGCAAGTGGAGTTGTAAGCCAGCGAATACGGGGTTTCCGGCCCACGGGTGCTGCCGCTGCCACCGCGCGCGCCCCGGCTGGTGAAAGCCGTGGATCCTGCCCATGGGAGCCTCTCCGGCTTGGGGTGAAAGAATCCCCGTAGGGTGCCGTGAGGCGCAGCCGAACCGCACCGATACCGCGCCGGCCTTGGCCCACAGGCACTGAGGCCTCGAGCGGAGCAATTCGCTGCGCTCATTGACACCCTACGCCTGGACCTTTCATGGTTCGGGTTGGCGGGCGTGGCCATGAAAGTTTGGTTGAGCTGTTCGGCGCCGCCGGGCTGAGCGGCGGGTTGGCGAGCGTTGGTGCGTCAGCGCCTGGTCGGACTTGCCCCACCGCAGGATTCCTGCCAGATCATCACGTCCGATGGATCGGAAGGAGCAAGCCGAACCAAAGTCAGCTGTCTGCCCCAGACACAGCCGGTGTCCAGACTCAGCCAGTCCGGCCCAAGCTTGAGCCCAAGCGCGGACCAATGCCCAAACAATATTGGGTTGCCGCGGGTGCGGCGGTTGCTGACATCGAACCAGGGTTTCAACCCTCCGGAAACCGAATCGGGCGGGCCGCTTTCGTCCAGCTCGAGGCTGCCGTCCTCGCGGATGAATCGCATCCGGGTCAAGGCATTCACGGCATAGCGCAGGCGTTCCACACCCTCGAGCTCGGCGCTCCAGCGATTCGGCAGATTGCCATACATTTGCTCGAGGAATGCGTTCCGGCTGGCAGGAGAGCGCAGAACCTGCTCGATTGCCCGAGCCTCGATACGGGCTTGGTCGAGATCCCAATCCGGTGGGATTCCGGCGTGGACCATCGTCCAGCCCAAAGCCTCGTCATGATGCATCAGTGGCCGCGCGGCGAGCCAATCCAGGAGCTCATCGGAGTCAGGCCGCCGCAGCACCTGCGCCAAGGTATCGCGAGGCCGAGGTTGCCTGAGACCCGCTGCGGTCGCGAGCAGATGCAGGTCATGATTTCCCAGAACGGTGATCGCGGCGGTCCCGAGGTCTCTCACATAGCGAAGGCATGGCCCGGAATCCGGGCCACGATTCACGAGGTCGCCGACCAGCCAAAGCGTGTCCTGACCCGGGTCGAAACGCACGCGTTCCAGTAGTCTTTCCAAGGGCGACAGGCAACCCTGGAGATCACCGACAGCGTAGACGGTCATCTGCGGAAAGTAGCGAGAAGCCGTGACACGGACCATGCCCGGGTGGTTTCCGAAGCCGCGGGCACGAGACCGCCCTGGGGCGCCACGGTAGCTCGTCCAGGCCTATCGCATCCAACCGGCACAGGCATCAGTGCAGGGCATGCGGTACGGAAAGGGTGAAGGGTGGAATTGGCGCCTCGAACGTGAAGCCTGAATCGTCGCGCATCTCGTAACTGCCTTCCATGGTGCCGACCGGTGTTTCGATGACGGTGCCACTGGTGTACTCGAATTCCTCGCCGGGCGAAATTCTCGGTTGCTTGCCGACCACACCCTCACCCCGCACTTCCTGAGTCTGGTCGCGGGCGTCGCGAATGATCCAGTGCCGGTTCAGGAGCTGTACCGACGCATCCCCAGCGTTACGGATGGTGATGTGGTAAGCGAAGACGAAACGCGGGGCCTCTGGGTCCGACTGCTCCTCGATATACGCGGTCGCAACCTCGATCTCAATACGGTGTTCCGTGGGGCTCATGCTCTGCTTTCTCCAAAGGATTCCACGGCCCGCTGCACAGCGACAGCCGCGCCCAGAAGGCCGGGTTCAGGATGGACGATCAGGCTCAGATGCAGTGTGTCAAGCAGCTTCTGCATCGGCGCCTTGTCGCGGAAGGCCCGTATGAATTCCGGACCCTGAAAATGATTCCGCCAGCGGGGGGCAATGCCCCCGGCAATGTACACGCCGCCGCGCGGTAATGCACCCAGCGCCAGGTTGCTCAACTGGCCTGCGTAAATGCTTACAAACCGTCGCACGACCTGCAAGGCCTCGGTGTTCCCTCGCTTCGCCAAGGCATCGATCGCGGCTGCGGGGTCGGCTTCGCACAAGGCCTCGGCAAGCGCGGGGTCATGTGAGCGGGCCTGCAGGTAGGTACCGATGCGTGCGATGCCCCGCCCACTGAGTAGATGCTCTCGACTGCAGCGGCCTTCGCGGCGGCGAACCCATTCGGCAAGGCCGGCCTGCCAGTTATCAGCGGGCGCGAAGTCGGCGTGGCCGCCCTCCCCGTCAAACAGCAGGCTGTCCGGAGGTGGACCAACCAGGCAGGTGCCTAGTCCGGTGCCCGCGCCAACGACGAGGCGAAGGCCCCTGGCGTCGATGTTCCCGGCTTGCAGTAGCACAGTGTCCACCGGACCCAGCGCGTCGAGGCTGGCGCCGATCGCCGCAAAATCGTTGACCAGCACCGTGGGTGCGTTAAACCGTCGGGCCAGGTCCCGGGAACATAGTTCCGGCCAGTCGAGGTTGGTGGCTCTGCCCGATGTTCGCCCCGCGATCGAATGCACGGGGCCAGCCAAGGCGATCCCGATGCCGGCCCATGGCTCGTTCCTGGACCCGAGTCCCTGCACCCAGTTTTCGATCATCGCCTCCGCACTTGGATAGTCGCGGCTGATCATGCGGGTCTTCTGCTCGAGCTTCCAGTTCCCCGAATCGCATCGGGCAATGGCGATCAGTGTCTTGGTGCCTCCAACATCCGCGACGACATAAGTCATGTCTGCGCCGGGGTACCGTGGTGGTGCTCGTTTTCATTCGTGTCCCGCGACGCCGCTTGGGCCAGGACCAGGAAATCCCGGACGCTCAGCTCCTCGGGTCTCCGGCTACCATTGATGCCGGTCGCGTCAATCGCCGCGGAGGTGAGGATGCCCGAGAGGGCACGGCGCAGGGTCTTGCGGCGGTTCGAGAACGACTGGGTGACAACCTTGCGGAAGCTACCCCGCAGCTCGGCCGGAACGATGGGTGTGGCAAGCGGCTCCACACGCACCAGCGCTGATTCGACCTTGGGCGCTGGACGGAATGCACCTGGCCCTACCGTAAACAATTGTTTTGCCTGCGCGGCAGCAGCGAGCATGACGGTCAGCCGCCCGTAGCGTTTGTCACCCGGCTGAGCGGCCATGCGTTCGACCACCTCCTTCTGCAGGAGAAAATGCATGTCCCGCACCGCGTGGGCCTGGTCAAGCAAGTGGAATAACAGCGGCGTCGAGATGTTATAGGGCAGGTTCCCAACAATGCGCAGGCTGTGCGGACTCGGTGCCAGTGCCGCGAAATCGAACCTGAGCGCGTCCGCGTTGTGGATCGTGAGCTTCGATGGGAGTGCCAGCTGCCGTAGCCCCGGGATGAGATCACGGTCCAGTTCCACCACTTGCAAATGGTCGAGTCGCTCCAGGAGCGGTGCGGTCAAGGCTCCGAGCCCCGGCCCGATCTCTATCACCTCGTCACCCCCGGTGGGTCCAATGGCGGCGACTATGCGGGACAGGATAGCCTTGTCGTGCAGGAAGTTCTGGCCAAACCGCCTGCGAGGCCTGATCGGATGGCTCATGATCCTTTGCGCCCGGCCTTCGCGGATCCTGGCACCGCGGAGCGGTCACGTTCTCGGAGAGCCGCCAGATCCCGCGCGAGGCGCTCCGCCGCAAGAAAGCTTCCTGGTTCGGCGACACCAGTGCCTGCCAGCTCCAGTGCCGTGCCGTGATCCACCGATGTGCGGATGAAGGGCAGTCCAAGCGTGATGTTCACGGCCTCACCGAAGCCCGCGTACTTCAGGACGGGCAGGCCCTGATCGTGGTACATGGCCAGTACCGCGTCGACATCCGCCAGAACCCTGGGTGTGAACGCCGTATCCGCCGGCAACGGTCCCCTGAGATCCAGCCCGCGTGTCCTCAGGGCCGCGAGTGCGGGGGTGATCACAAGGTCGTCCTCGTGGCCGAGCACGCCCTGTTCACCGGCATGCGGATTCAGACCGCAGACCGCGATTCGCGGTTCTGAAATACCGAAATCCTGCCGGAGGTCACGATCAAGGATCGTGATGACCTCGGTCAGGAGATCCACGGTAATGGCGTCCGCGACGGCACGCAGGGGAAGGTGCGTGGTGGCCAGCGCGACGCGGAGTGTGCCGGCAACCAGCATCATTACTGGCCGCGCGCTCCCCGCCCGATCGGCCAGCCATTCCGTGTGCCCGGTAAACGGATGTCCGGCACGGTTGATCACACCCTTGTGTACCGGGCCGGTGACCATCGCGTCGAACACACCCTCGAGGCAGCCTTCGGTGGCCGCCTCCAGTAGTGCAAGAACATGGGTGGCGTTGGCCGGGTCCAATGTTCCGGCATGAACCGGAGCCGCTACGGGCACGGGGACGATCTCAAGCACACCTGCGGGCGTGGTTCGCCGGGGCGCGTCAGGCGAAAATTCGGTCAGGCGAACAGCCAGGTTCAGGGCTCGTGCCCGCTGTTCGATAACCGCGGGGTTTCCGATTGCGATGCGTTGGACCCCGCTCGGGTGCTCGGAAACACGCAAAAGGAGATCGGGTCCAATTCCCGCGGGTTCGCCTGCCGTCATGGCGAGGCGGATGACAGGATCCACTAGAACGCCATACGGAAGGTTTGGTGACGACGGAGGGTGATCAGGTTCATCAGCTACCCAGGCCCTCGATGCGGTACTCGACGAAGGCCTCGTCGCGCAGCCGTCTCAGCCAGAGTTCCGTTTCTTCCTCGCGCTTGCGGTTTTGCAGGATCTCCTGGGCACGAGCACGGAGGAGATCGCGCGAGGCATCCGTTTCGCGCCGTTCCAGCACTTCGATGATATGCCAGCCGAACTGGCTTCGGATCGGGGAGCTGATTTCACCGACGGCAAGACCCTGCATTGCTTGTTCAAAGGCCGGGACCGTTTCCCCTGGGTTCACCCAGCCCAGATCGCCACCACGCGCGGCGGACCCGACGTCGTCGGAGTGGGCGCGTGCGAGGTCGTCAAACGAGGCGCCTTCACGGATCCGGTTGTAGATGCTGCGTGCCTGGGCCTCTGCGTCGGCCTCGGTGCGGATCTGGTCGGGGCTGATCAGGATGTGCCGCGCACGTGTCTGGGGCACTTTCCTTTCGGCACCAGCCTCGCGTTCGATCAGCCTGACGATATGAAACCCACTCGGCGAGCGCAGCACCCGGCTGACCTCGCCAGGGCGCATCAGTATCACCGCGCGCGCGTAGAGCGTCGGCAGCTCGGCGGCGCCGACCCAGCCGAGGTCGCCCCCTTCGAGAGCATCGGGCGCATCGGAGTGACTGATCGCCAGGTTCGAGAAGTCCTCACCTTCGCGAATGCGTGCGCGCAGGCCGTCGGCCTTTCTCTGGGCCTCGGCAATCGTTGCTGAGTCGGCACCCTGTGGAAGGGCGACGAGAATATGCGCAATCCGGTAGCGGATATCGCGGTCGATCGCGCCGCTCTCCGCGGCGATCAGGTCGTCAATCTCCTGGTCTCCCACGCGCAGGCGGTTGTCGACCTGACGCCGTCGCAGTTGAGCAATGGTCAACTCATCGCGAATCTGCTCGCGGAAGGCAGCGAAGTCCACACCTTCAGCGGCGAGGGCATTCCGTAGCTGGATCAAAGTCAGGTTGTTTTCGGCCGCAATGCTTTCCATGGTCCGATTCAGAGTGATCTCGTCAATGCTGATGCCAACGCGCTCTGCTTCCTGCAACTGCACCCGTTCCACAACCATGCGTTCCATGACTTGGCGTACCAGCGTATTCCGGTCCGGGGTCCGGGCGCCGCGCTGCGCCAGTTGCTGTTCCGCAAGGTTGACTCGCGAAACCAGTTCGCGTTGGGTAATCACGTCCTGACCCACGACGGCGACAATGCGGTCCACGAAACGGTCACTTTCCTGGCCGTGAGCGGTGCCGCCCGCTACGAACCACAGGGTCAGGGACAGAATCAGGGTGGCAAGCATGCTGGCAGCCAGTCGACGTCGGTTCGTTCCTGCTGCGCTGCCGGCTGGAACGCCGCATTCTTCCCTGAGCTCTCCGTTCATGAAACCTCGATGCACTTCGAGACGGCGGAAAATTGCCATCGCGTTTCCTGGTGGAACCCAAGTAAAGCCCAAATCCGATAGACTGCTAGCGGTGATCGTCGTATCGGTCATAACCGGAAATTCCCTCGCGTAACAGATTGTCGAGCCCGGTATCGAGGCGGGTCAAGCCGTCGAGCGTCAACTGGAAATAGATGGAGTTGTTGTACTCGCCATCGAAGTCGCTCAGGGACCTGCGGAGAGCAACGCGCAGGCCGTAGCAACAGGTACGATACTCGAGCCCAGCCAGGAGTTCGATATCACGGTCGTCGCGCAGGCTGTAATTCCAGCGGCCGATGGCCTGAAGGCGGTCGCTAAGTGGCCAGAAACCGGAGATATCTGTTTGCTCGATCTCGTCTTCGCGCAGCCGGTACCCAAGGTTCAGAAGGACCCTGCGCTGGGGATTGTACGATATTCCCAGCGTGGCGAGTCGGGCCCGATCGCGGTCCGTGTCAACGAGTACCGACGTCCGTGCCTGCCAATCGTTCAGAAACCGAAACTGTGCCTCGGCCGCCAGCTCGGAACGGTTCTCCCGGCGTGGCGGATCCGTAGGTCGCAACTGAACACGCCGGTCGTCGAGATAAGTAATCTGGCCGGCGGAAACGGAAAGCTGCTCCATGCCGGTACTTGGGTCGATGATACGACTGGTGAGGGCTGTCGTGATCTGGTGGGTATCGCCCACCCGATCCGCTCCGATGAACCGTTGCGTGGTAAACAGGCTGTCAAAGCTGAATTCGCGTTCGCCGGTGTCGAATCGCGGGATATCGTCCTGGTCACGGAAGGGGACGTACCCGTAGAACACCCGGGGTTCGAGAGTCTGCAGGTTGCCGTCGCTGAGCGTGCGGTCAAAAACCAGGCCGCCATCGACGCTCAACGTGGGCAAGGTGCGGGAGATGCTGTCGGGCGCGCCGGGGCTCGTGTCCTCCAGTTCATAGCGGGTATGGCGCAACGCGAGCCGTGGTTCGATGAAGTAGCCACTGCCTTCGTGGCGGTAACCAATCTCCGGCCTGAAGTCGAAACGCGTCCCCGTCACCGAATCCTTGCGCTCGAACTGCACCAGTTCCGAGCGTAGATCCCAGAACAGTCCCGAACTCAGCGATTGCCCGGCTTGCAGTAGCACCTGGGGCAGGCGCCTGTAGGGCAGATCGTCCGGCACCGTTGTCGGATCCAGTGATTCGAAGTCCTGGACGCGGCCCGTCAGACGCCAGCCAGGTTGGCCGTATACGAGTTCGGCGCGTCGCTCGACCGCCGGAGTGCTGGAACTGTAGACGCTGTCTCCGAAATCCCGGAAATAGCTTTGGTCCGATACCTCGGTTGCATCGATTCCGAGCGCAAGATTGGGAGTCAGGCTGGCCTGCTGTTGCCACCGAATCAGGTAACGGTCGTCATCGGCCTCGCGGTCATTGGGGAGGATGGCGGCCTCGACGGAGCCTTGAACGCCGGGTCGGAGATAGCGCCATTCAGTGTCCAGCATTACACCACGTTGGGACATGACGCGCGGGGTCAATGTCGCATCGTAGTTGGGCGCGATGTTCCAATACCAAGGGAGCGCGAGATCCAGCCCGCTCCTCGAGCTGTAACCCCCGGTTGGCGTGAGGAGCCCGGATTGCCGCCGGTCATCGATGGGAAAGTTGATGTAAGGGGTATAGAAGATCGGAACGTCCTTGAAGCGCAGCGTGACGTTATTCGCATGGCCGCGCCCGCTGTCCTGGTCGAGTCGGACCCGACCCGCGGAGAGCCACCAGCTGTCATTGCCTTCCGGGCAGGTTGTGTAAGTGCCATCGGTCAGGCGGACGCGGCCGGCTCCTTCCTGAGCCGCTTCGTCAGCGCTGCCGCGCGCGCTCCGGGATCTGAGCCAGTACTGGACGTCGGAAAAAAGCCCCTTGTCCGCCTCGATTCGATAATGGACCCGTTCGGCCCGGACCAGGAGATCGCCGTCGAACAGTCGTGTGCTTCCCAAGGTCTCCACCGTCTGCGACGATGCTTCGAAATCGATCGATTCCGCGTCAAGCCGACGACCGTCGGCAAACAGACTCACATTGCCTCGAGCGCGAGTCCTCTCCGCACCAACCGTTTCCACAAAGTCGGACTCGATTTCCACCACCCCTGGAGGCAGGGATCGCAGTTCGGGCCAGAACGACTCCGGTGGGCTGGGGCAGAATGACAGCGGTTCGGCCCGTGCAGGCAGGATTCCCATGACCAGAAACATGAGTGGCAGCGTGGGTAGTATCGATCGTTTCGGCATCGCCTTCATGGTGTGCGGAGGCTTCGTCCAGTTGCGATCATTGGTTCATGCCCTTTGGTCCCCCCGGCACGGGGCGTGTGGGCCGGGGCGAGCGAGTTGCCCCGCACCGGGGTGCCGCCGGTTGGATCTCGTACCGGTCGTGGTCTCGAAAATCCTTTCGGCTTCAAATTGTCGGACGACTTATACCCGTTGCGCTCGTGACCCGCAAGAGCGATTCCCCTTCCGGGCAACGTCGTTATAATGGTCTGACAACACAGGCGTGAGGGCCTAGAGCATGGATCTGAGCAAAATCGTCGCCGGAAGGGATTTACCGAACGATATCAACGTGGTTATCGAAATTCCGGCCTTGGGTCAACCCGTCAAGTACGAGATCGACAAGGACAGCGGAGCGCTGATGGTCGACCGTTTCATGACCGTGGCGATGTTCTATCCCTGCAATTACGGGTTTGTGCCGCACACGCTGGCAGAAGACGGAGATCCTCTGGATGTCCTGGTGATCACTCCTGTGCCGCTCGTGCCCGGCGCGATTGTCCGCTCCCGGCCAATCGGGGTGCTGAACATGTCGGACGAGGCGGGGCCGGATGCCAAGATTCTCTCTGTTCCCGTGACCAAGCTTGATCCACAGTACGAACGGATCAAGGGCCCGGAGGATGTGCAAAAGGAACTGCTGGATCAGATCACCCATTTCTTCGGTCATTACAAGGAGATGGAGAAGAACAAGTGGGTCAAGCTAGAGGGTTGGTCGGATGCCGAGTCCGCCAAGTCCGAGATCGTCGCCAGCTACAAGCGTTATCAGAAGAGCAAGGTCTGAATTCTGGTTCGACGAGGGTGACGTGTCCCCTGGATGCGTTGCTTGAGCGGTTGTGAGCACCCGGCTTTTGGGGGTGCCAGTGGGGCAGGTCCCATGCTTGTGAGATCCGGGATTCGCGGGTCATCCTTGCTGAACATGAGCCGACGGGTCCTGTCTTGTCCGGCAGACACCGGTTTATCCGGGTAAACCAATGGCCGGAAAGGTGTTCCGCGGATGTTGAGCGACCGACAGGATGATCTACACGAAGAGCGCAGAGACCAGCAGCGATTTTTCGTACGGGTGCTCATTGCAGGCCTGATCCTGTTTCTACTGGTCCTGACGCTTGGTGTACGCATGTTCAGTCTCCAGGTTGGAGCGCATGCGCACTTCACCACGTTGTCGGAAAACAACCGGTTGCGGGTTGAGCCGATCCCGCCGACACGCGGGCTGATCTTCGATCGTAACGGGGTTCTGCTGGCCGAGAACCGGCCGGCTTACCAACTCGAAGTCACAGTGGAACAAACCGACGACCTGGATGGGTTGCTCCGGGAACTTTCTCGCCTGGTAGAACTTACCCCCGCGGAGATTCAGCGTTTTCGGACGTCGGTCCGCGAACGCAGGCCTTTCCAGCCGGTGCTGCTGAAGGCGAATCTCGATGACGAGACCGTGGCCGCCATCGCGGTGGCGCGCCACGAGCTACCCGGCGTGGAAATCGAGGCACGACTGGTTCGGCATTATCCACAGGGTGCGGATTTCGCGCATGTCGTCGGGTATGTGGGCCGTATCAATGCCCAGGACGTACAGCGCCTGAATACCCGGAATTATGCGGGAAGTTCACATACCGGCAAGACGGGAGTCGAGCGCTTTTACGAGGATATCCTGCACGGGACCACCGGGCATCGTCAGGTGGAGGTGAACGCGCAGGGCCGGGTGATTCGCGAAGTGGCGGTGGTGCCTCCGGTGCCGGGCCAGGATCTGTACCTGAGCATCGATGTCGGCATGCAGCGCGCGGCACGTGATGCCCTTGCACCCAACGACGGAGCCGTCGTGGTGATGGACCCGAGCACCGGGGAGGTGCTGGCGCTGGTCAGTGCGCCGGGATTCGACCCCAATCCCTTCGTGAACGGGATTTCGCACCGCGATTTCGCCACGCTGCAGACCGATCCGCACAAGCCACTGTTCAACCGGGCTCTGAGTGGCCAGTATCCACCGGGGTCGACGATCAAGCCCGTGGTTGCTCTCGCCGGGCTTGAAGAAGGGATCACGACCGCGGACCAGCGTATGTTCGCGGCCGGCTATTACCAGCTTCCCGGGCACTCACGCCGTTATCGCGACTGGCGACGAAGCGGACATGGCTGGGTCGACATGAACCGCGCGATCGCCGTTTCCGCCGACGTCTATTTCTATGACCTCGGGCACAGACTTGGCATCGACAGGATGTCGCCGATGTTCGGTGCCTTTGGCATGGGCAGTCGGGTCGGCATCGATGCCACTGGAGAACGTCCGGGCATCCTGCCGAGCCGAGCCTGGAAGCGGTCGGCGCAGAATATGGCCTGGTTTCCGGGGGAAACCCTGATCACTGCCATCGGCCAGGGTTACATGCTGACGACACCGCTGCAGCTTGCGGATATCACGAGCACCCTGGCGAACCGGGGCACGCGCGTCCAGCCCCGCCTGTTACGCGCGATACGCAAGAGCAGTGACCTGGCGCCCGTGATACAGCCGGTACGCTTTCTAGAGCCGGTGATCGCGAGCGAAGCGCACTGGGAAGCGATCCATCAGGCTCTGATCGACGCTGTGCATGCGCGGCACGGAACTGCCTGGGGCAGTATCGGCAGCACCTCGCCCGCCTACCGGATTGCGGGCAAGACCGGAACGGCGCAGGTGTTCAGCCTGGCGGATGACGAGGAATACGATGCCGATGCGCTGGATCGCAGACTGTGGGACCACGCGCTGTTTATCGGTTATGCGCCTGCCGAAGCCCCCGAGATTGCGGTGGCTGTTCTCGTCGAGCATGGGGGAAGCGGAGGGCGCGTCGCGGCGCCGATTGCCCGCAAGGTCATGGATTTCCACATGGCCTCGCACGGTCTTCTGGCCCGGCAGGAGGGAAAGCCTTGATCAGCATCACGGGCCGGGAGCTCACAACTTCTCAGTGGCTTCTTCGTGGTCTGCGGCTTGATGGGACATTGTTGCTTCTGATCGGCGTCGTTCTGGTGCTAGGGCTTGTGGTGCTGTTCAGTGCCACTGGGGAAGACATCGATCGCCTGCAGCGTCAGATCCTGCGAATCGGATTTGGCTTTGCCGCGTTGCTGGCTGTAGCCAGGATTCCGATATCCACATTGCGTGCATGGTCTCCCTGGATCTTCTTGTTGAGCCTGGGGCTGCTGCTGGCGGTCGCATTTGCCGGGGATATGGGCAAGGGAGCAAGGCGCTGGCTCGATCTTGGTTTCATTCGATTTCAGCCCTCCGAAATAATGAAACTTGCGATGCCCCTGATGCTGGCCTGGTATCTGTCGCTGCGGACGGCTCCACCCCGGTTCATCGAACTGGTCGTCGTCAGTGTGCTGATCGTTGTTCCGGTTGTACTCATCATGCGTCAGCCTGATCTGGGGACCGCGTTGCTGGTTGCCGCGTCCGGTCTGCTCGTGGTCTTTCTGGCCGGCCTGGGTTGGCGCTGGTTCGTCGGGATGGGGCTCCTCGTAGCTGCTGCGATTCCGCTGTTCTGGGCCCAGATGCATGACTATCAGCAACAGCGGGTCCTGACACTACTGAATCCGGAATCCGACCCGTTGGGTGCGGGATACCACATCATCCAGTCGAAGATCGCCTTGGGATCGGGAGGCATGTATGGGAAGGGGTGGCTCAATGGTACGCAGTCGCAGTTGCAGTTCCTGCCGGAACGCTCAACGGACTTCGTGTTCGCCGTGTACGCCGAGGAATTCGGTTTCGTCGGGATTGCCGTGCTCCTGACACTGTACTTTCTGATTGTCGCGCGCGGTCTCTGGATTGCCACGCTGGCGCAGGACCGGTTTTCACGGTTGATTGCCGGCAGCATCAGCCTGACCTTCGCGGTGTACATGGTCGTCAACATTGGCATGGTCAGCGGGATGCTTCCGGTGGTCGGCATTCCCTTGCCGCTGGTCAGCTATGGAGGAACATCTCTGGTGACGCTCATGGTGGGCTTCGGTATCCTGATGGCCGTTCATTCCCGACAACGACTGGTGAATCGATGACTGCAATCCATGAATGGGCCCGGCTGGGTTCCAATTTTCCGCAATTGCTTGCGCGCACGGCGCTGATCGTGGTTCTCGGTGCCTGGGCGTTGCCGGGTGTTGCGGTCTCCCAGGTCGCTCAGTCGGAGTTCCGTGCCGGTGACCCGCCCTATCTCGATCGCCCTGAGGTACAGGCGTTCATAGACGAGCAAGTCGCCGGGGGCTTGGACCGTGAATTTCTCGTGGCGCTGTTTGCGGGTGTAGAACCCCAGCAGCGCATTCTCGACTTGATCTCCAGTCCGGCGGAGGCAAGGCCCTGGAGGGACTACCGTCCGATTTTCGTGAATGATCTGCGGATCGAGCGGGGCCGGGAGTTCCAAAGCGAGCAGGCCGCCTGGCTTGAACGCGCGGAAGAGGCCTTCGGTGTCGATCAGGCCTTGATTGCGGCGATCATCGGTGTCGAGACCAACTATGGTCGCAACCTCGGGAGCTTCCGGGTCTTCGACGCCTTGGTCACGCTGGGTTTCGACTACCCTCCGCGGCAGACGTTTTTCCGGAGTGAACTCGAGCATTTCCTGCAACTGGTTCAGGAAGAAGCGCTCGATGTCCGCGAGACACGGGGTTCCTATGCCGGAGCCATGGGACGCGGCCAGTTCATCTCGTCGAGTTACCGGGCCTACGCGGTGGATTTCAACGAGGATGGACGGCGCGACCTGATCAACTCCTGGGCGGACGCAATCGGCAGCGTGGCGAATTATTTCCGCCAGCACGGCTGGCAGACGGATGAGCCGGTGGTGGCGCCTGCCCGTGTCGAGGGAACTGGGTACGAGGCGTTGCTTGGCGGAGGCTACCAGGCGCGCTTCTCGCTGGAGGATTTGGCGGCACATGGTGTTCATCCGGCGGGACCCGTCGCCGAGGATGGATACTTTTCCCTGATCCGCCTGGAAGGCATTGACGGACCCGAATTCTATCTCGGCTATCCGAATTTCTACGTGATCACACGCTACAACCGGAGTCCGCTATACGCGATGGCGGTTCATGAATTGACGGAGGCCCTGCGGCAGTGAAGGCGTGATCCATAGCGTGCGTGAGTGTCGTCTGAGGCGGGGGCGGAAATCGCCCGACGAGTCTGCGGATTGATTGGACAGTCAGGTGATTCGAATGGTCATGGGATGTCGAAGCAATGGTAAATTGGCCGCGGCTTTAGCCCTTAAAGTCGGGTTGCCCATATCCCTTTTGTCCCTGTTCCTTGGCGCCTGTGGCGGCAGCCCGGAAAGATTCCATCAGGCCGATGGCTATCCGAAAGTGATCCCAGTCGATCTCGCATCAATCCCGGACGCGGTGCCGTGGGATGAACCCTTGAGCCGATATGGGAACCCTCCCGAGTACGAGGTACTCGGACAAAGGTACACGACACTTGTTTCCAGCGAGGGGTTCGAGCAGCGAGGAATTGCTTCCTGGTACGGTACCCGGTTTCACGGTCGGCGGACTTCCAGCGGAGAGCCGTACGACATGTTTGCGATGACCGCTGCCCATCGGCAGTTGCCACTGCCCAGTTATGTTGAAGTCGTCAATCTCGAAAATGGCAAGCGCGTGGTTGTTCGGGTCAATGATCGTGGTCCTTTCGTCGGGGGTCGGGTGATCGATCTGTCGTACGCTGCCGCCTATCGCATCGGAATGCTCGAGCGGGGTGTCGCGCCAGTGTTGGTGCGGGCGATCGGTTCTGGTGACATGGGATCAGGTACGCTCCGGGTTGCCAATGCTGATCCCCAGGACAATCCCGGTCTCCGGAGTACCCTTGACCAGTCGCGCGACGAAACACGCTTCGTTCAGATCGGGGCCTTTTCCGACCGCGATGCCGCGAAACGGATGCAGCAGGACTTGCGCGATCTCGGGTTTTCCGGGGTGAATGTCACGATGCTGGAATCCGCGGGCGGTGCTCGGTTGCACCGAGTACGCATTGGACCACTCGAAAATTTGCCGGCCGTGCGCGAGGTGGAGGCACGACTGCAGCAGGCATCTGTCGGCGACTACCGGGTGGTGACGGAATAATGTGTCCTGATCTCTGATATCGTTCGCACCGCCAAACTGTCCAGGTTGATCACCGATGAAGAAAACGTTTCCGTTCCTGCTTAGCGCCTTGGTCCTTGTGCTCTTGCAATCGTCGTTCGCGTATGCTCAGACGCTGCCGGTACCCGGTGCGCACCAGGGCTCGGCCGCACTATCAGTGATTCCGCAGCCACCTTCGGATATTACGGCCAAGAGCTACATACTCATCGATTTCGATTCGGGCCTGCCGCTCGCCGCTCGCGATCCGGACGTTCAGCGCGAGCCGGCAAGCCTGACCAAGCTGATGACCGCGTACATGGTCTTCCGCGAGATCCACGCGGGGAAGATCAGCCTCGATGACGAGGTCACGATCAGCGAACGCGCGTGGCGCACGGGAATGGACGGGGCATCGCGGATGTTCATCGAGGTGGGTAACCGTGTTCGAGTCGAGGACCTGCTCCGTGGCATGATTGTGCAATCCGGGAACGATGCTTCGACCGCGCTTGCGGAGTTGGTGGGCGGGTCCGAGGGCGCGTTTGTCGATCTGATGAATGCCCAGGCTCGAGCCCTCGGTATGCACAATTCCTACTTCACCAATCCACACGGGCTGCCCAGCGAGGAAGCGCAGTACACGACACCGGCGGACATGGCGCGACTCGCGCGTGCGCTGATACGGGATTTTCCCGAGCTTTACGGCTATTACAGCGAAAAATCCTTCCGCTACAACGATATCAATCAATCCAATCGCAACATCCTGCTGTGGCGGGACGAAAGTTTCGACGGACTGAAGACAGGCTGGACGTCGGCGGCCGGTTACAATCTGGTTTCGTCGGCCAAGCGTAACGATCGGCGCCTGGTGGCCGTGGTGATGGGAATCGACGCGCCCAACCACCAGCGTGGTGGAGTGATCCGGGCGAATGAATCGCAGGCCCTGATCAACTGGGGCATGCGTTTCTTCGAGTCCCGCAAGCTCTTCGATGCGGGCGCTGTCCTCAGCGAGCCCCGTGTCTACAAGGGGTCGAACAACACGGTACAGGCCGGACTCCCCGAGCCCTTCTGGGTCGTGTTCCGGCAGGGGCAGGGGGATCAACTGGAGGCTAGCATGGAGTTATTCCAACCGCTGGTCGCGCCGATCAACGTCGGTGATACGTTGGGGGAGATCGTGGTGACGCTCCGGGGCGAGACCCTGGTCAGGCAACCGCTGGTGGCGATGGAGTCGGTCGAATCCGGTGGGGTTGTGCGTCGGGCGTGGGACAGTGCCGCCTTGGCGCTGCGTTCGGCCTGGCCATTTTAGCCGTCCATGATCGCTTATCTCAACGGCGGTTACATGCCGCTGGAAACTGCCCGTATTTCTCCCCTGGACCGGGGCTTTCTGTTCGGAGACGGGGTGTACGAAGTGATTCCCAGCTATGGTGGTGTCCCGTTCCTGCTGGATGCCCACCTCGACCGTCTGGGTCGATCGCTGGCGGCGATCCGCCTTGCCGATCCTTTGCCGGGTGCGGCATGGCGGCAGATGCTGGGGCGGTTGCTGGAGAAGAATCCGGGTGATGACCGGTCAATCTATGTACAGGTGACCCGGGGCACAGCCCCGCGCGATCATGCCTTTCCGGCCAGTACCCTGGCGACGGTATTCGCGATGGTCAGTCCGATCACCCCACCCGGATCGGCTTTGCCCGAAACCGGGGTGGCGGCGGTGACACTACCGGATCAGCGCTGGGGCCGCTGCGACATCAAATCGGTGGCATTGCTGGCGAACGTTCTGGCGCGGCAACAGGCTGTCGACGACGGTGCGGTCGAAGCCATTCTGCTTCGCGATGGCTTTCTTACCGAAGGTGCCGCGAGCAATGTCTTCGTGGTCGCGAACGGCGTGGTAAGAACCCCGCCGTTGACTCCGGCGATTCTGCCGGGGATCACCCGAGCGCTGCTGCTGGACCTCCTTCGCGCGAAGGGGCGCGTCTGCCGTGAGGAACCCATTCTGGAGGCTGAGTTGCGAGCGGCAGATGAGATCTGGCTGACCAGTTCGACCAGGGAAGTGCTGCCCGTTACCCAACTCGATCGACAACCGGTCGGCCATGGTCGGCCGGGCCCCATGTGGCGTGAGGCACGTGATCTTTACCGGAAAACGCACAGTGGAGCCGGCATGGAGAGCAGCGATGACCAATGAGCGCGAGACCCTGCTTGAGTTTCCCTGCCGGTTTCCGATCAAGGTCATGGGTGAGGCGCATGCGGAGTTCCTCGAGGCTGTGGAGGCCTGTATCGCCCGGCACCTTCCGGACCGGGAATCGGTCGACGTCGTGCATCGTGAGTCGCGGGCGGGGAACTACGTGGGGGTGACCATTACCCTGACCGCGACCAGCCAGGAGCAACTAGACATCCTGTATCGAGCCTTGGGCCAGTGCGCGCGGGTGCGCATGGTTCTCTAGCAGCTCAGGTCCGACAGGCTGCCAGGGAAGTGTTGAGTTGAACCAGAGGCTTCGTCATTGCGAGCGTGGCGCGGCAATCCAGGCGGAGGACGCGGTCGCAGGCTCGTCGTCGCTGGTTTCACCCCCACCGGGCATTCTGCATAGCTATCGCCTCGGACTCCAGCCGTACGTGCCGGTCTGGCAGGCGATGCAGTGGTCGTTGCGTGACCGCGATGCCGCGACGCCGGACGCACTATGGCGTGTCGAGCATCTCCCGGTTTTCACGCTCGGGCGCAATGCGCGCCTGGAACACCTCCTGAGGCCTGGTGCGATACCCGTGGTCCGGGTCGATCGGGGAGGGCAGGTCACGTTTCATGGTCCCGGGCAGGTAGTGCTCTACCTGTTGCTCGACCTGCGCCGTCATGGGCTTGGCATCCGTGCGCTCGTCGATCTGTTGCAGGAAAGCGTGATCGAGACACTGGCCCGATTCGGGGTGCGCGCGCAGGCTCGCGCCGATGCCCCGGGTGTGTATGTTCACGGCGCGAAGATTGCCGCTCTTGGTCTGCGGGTGTGTAATGGCTGCTGCATGCATGGTCTGGCGTTCAACGTGCGTCCCCGGCTCGCCGAATTCACGCGCATGGACGCCTGTGGTTACCCTGGACTGGCGACGACCTCGATGCGAGCATTGGGCCTGAACGTCGATCCCGATCAGGTGGCCAGCGTATTGGAGCAGCGACTGGCGGACCGTTTGGGATGCCGTCTGGAACCCGTTCACCATCTGCCCGAGACGCTGGTGACGGTTTTGGCCCAGGCCGGTGCCTCGCTATCCCACCGGCGCAGTAGGAGCAGCCCAAGTCGGGCAGGCTCCTAGGAGCCTGTCGGACTTGGGTGCCCGTAGCGAGCTGCGTGGGAGAGTGAGGGCAGTTTTTCATGATTTCGAGGCGCATAGTGGTTCTATGCAACGAGAAATCAGGGAAAAATGCACCGCTCTTCCCACCGGCGCAGCAGGAGCAGCCCAAGCCCGACAGGCTCCTAGGCCACGATATCCCGTGCCTGCTGATCAGCGTGGTAGGACGAGCGAACCATCGGGCCGCTGGCAACCTGCCGAAAGCCCATTTCCCGCGCGCGTTCCGCGAGTTCGTCGAATTCGCCGGGGTCCAGATACCGTTCCACCGGAAGATGGTGGCGGCTGGGTTGCAGATACTGGCCGAGCGTCAGCATTTCGCATCCATGGGCACGCAGGTCGCGCAATACCCCCAGTAGTTCCTCGCGGGTTTCGCCGATGCCCAGCATCAGACCCGATTTGGTCGGTACCCCGGGATGCTGGGCGCGGAAGGCCTTCAGAAGATTCAGCGACCAGGCATAGTCCGAACCCGGCCGCGCCTTGCGATATAGCCGCGGCACGGTCTCCAGGTTGTGGTTGAAGACGTCCGGTGGTGCTGCGCGCATGATTCCGAGTGCGGTGTCCATGCGCCCGCGGAAATCGGGGACCAGGATCTCGATGCGGGTCCGGGGGTTGAGTTCGCGCACCGACTCGATACAGGCCACGAAATGTCCGGCACCGCCGTCGCGCAGATCGTCGCGGTCGACCGAAGTGATGACCACGTAGGCCAGGTCCATTGCGCGAATGGTTTCCGCCAGGTGCCTGGGTTCCTCGGGATCAAGCGGATTCGGGCGGCCGTGGGCGACGTCGCAGAAGGGGCAGCGGCGCGTGCAGATGTCGCCCATGATCATGAATGTAGCGGTTCCGTGCGCGAAGCACTCGCCTAGATTCGGGCAGTTGGCTTCCTCGCAGACCGTATGCAGGCGCTGTTCGCGCAGAATCCGCTTGATCCGTCGGACCCCGGGGTCGGAGTGGCTCTGCGCCCGGATCCAACGGGGTTTGCGCAGCGGTTGCTCGGTCGGCGTGATCTTTATCGGGATTCGCGCCACCTTGGCGGCTGCCCGAAGCTTCTCGCCGGGTTCTGGTCGTTTGTGGATGTCCAAGTCCTTGCTCCTGTATGGTTATGCGCGCATCGAATTCTGGCTGGAAGGATGACAAACGATGGACCTCGGGCGCCGTGATCCGCGTCACGTGTTGATGCTGTGAAGCGCGACCGCTACGCGACCATCGGAGTCACGAACGTGAACGAAACGTGACCGTACCGTCGGCATCGACCAACCCGTGAGCACGCAGCCACGCGTCGGCATCCTCGCTGTCATCGGTAAACCAGGACCGGGTTGCGCCGAGTCGGAAGCTGTAACCCCAGGTGTCCATGTCCGCCATCAGGGCATCGCTCCCAACGCCGCGCAAGTGGTCGGCAAGCAGGATCTGCAGCCGGCAGACCGCCGACTCCTCCAGGTCGTCGCCGCCGGCATCGGTATGCACACCCGCCCGGCGCGTTGGATCCATGCAGATCAGGTGACATGCCTCGTGCAGGGCCGAGTGAATCGGCGTATCCGGCCGGACGTGAAGAACCTTCCCGACGATGCCCGCCTCGGGTTCTCCCCAGTAGCTTCCGGGAACAGCGGCCGACGCTGGATGCAGTTGCACGTCGATGTCGAACGCAGCGAGCAGATGCCGCAGGTAGCCCAGGCGAACAGCATCATCGCAGCGTAACATTTTCAGGAGCTTGCATATTCCTCGGGAGTCATCGCGCGGATCGACAAGGCATGCACCGCACCACTGGCGATCTCGTCGCGAACGGTCGCATAAACCGTCTGGTGTTTCTTCACGGCGTTCATGTCGGCAAACAGCGGGCTGACCACGACAGCCTCGAACTTGCCCTCACCACCGGTTACCTCGACCTTCTCGGCCTCGGGCAGACGGGAGCGGATGAGTTCGGCGACTTCACTGGATTGCATGGGTGGCTCCATTGGGGGTTACTGAGAGCCCCATGATAGCCAAATCGCACCCGAACCACAGTCAGGCCCACGCATCGTTGGGCTACCTGTCATTGCGACACGTGCCACCCCTGACGGTAAAAGGTTCAGGGTGACAGGGAGCGCAGCGGATTACGGCGTTCGAGACCTCGGAGCCCGGCGGCCGGGTTCATTCACACTGACCACCATTCCTCACTGATATACTTTCAACACCAGCCACCGATTGTGCTCAGGAGAATCTCATGAGGGAATCAGCGCCAATGATCCACCGCCCATCGCGGATGGGGAACGAGCACACGGGCATGCCGCTGCGTTTGGATGTCGCGTCCCCGGTGTAGGTGTTGTCATGTTTTCGCCCGACGGATCACTTATCGTTTTGCTCGAACACCTGCTCCTACCCCCAGGTGGTGGCCTGCTCCTGCTGTTGCTGGGATTCGTGTGCATGGCGTTCTGGCGCTCGCTGGCCCGTATCCTGATCGTGGTCGGCACCGTGTTTGCCGTGGCGACGAGCCTGCCTGTGGTGGCGCGGCAGTTGGCCGGGATGCTGGAGCGGCCGTACACCGAAATCGTACTGCCGTTGGATCGTGCCGATGCACTGGTGGTCCCGGCAGCCGGGCGGGTGTCCGGGCAGCGGGATGGCGCAAGCGATGCCCCCGATCCGCTGACACTGGAGCGCCTGCGCCATACCGCGCGCCTGTATCGAAGTTCGGCGTTGCCGATCCTTCTGAGTGGTGGAGGTGGTTCGATCGAGGGCCGGCGTTCCGAAGCCGAACTGATGGCGGATGTGCTATTGGTGGATTATCGAGTTCCGCCGCGTTGGTTGGAAACCCGGAGTCGCGACACCTGCGAGAGCGCCAGGTTGAGCGCCGAGATCCTGAGGGAGGAGGGACTCGAAACCGTCTTCGTGGTCACGCACGCCATGCACATGTCTCGCGCGCTGCGGTGCTTTCGTGACGCCGGCCTGTCGCCGCTGCCCGCGCCCCTCGGTTTTCGCGGGCCGGAAGGTTCAGTGTCGTATCAACCTGCCGATTTCCTGCCGAGTCTCGATGCTATCGAGACGTCCCGCTTCGCGTTACGGGAGTGGCTGGCGCGCTTGGCCGCGGTTCTCCGCTCCGGGTAATGGCCGCTGCCCGCGAGTGGCGGCTACCGGGGCTGGCCATGCTTTTGCTGGTTGCGGCGAACGTGGCCGGATCAGACCCGGCTCTTGAGATTGAGGTGGATGTCGGTGCCGCGCTTTACGAAAGCTTCGGCGCGGAGAATGTCCGTGCCCGTGTGTTCTGGGTGGAGCGCCGGCCGCGGTTCGAACTCCGTGCTGACCGCCTGGAACTCCCCGAGCCAGTGGGCCGGGTCGATGATGTGATTCTCACCTGCCCTCGGGTGGACCTGACTCAGAGACGGCTTGCATGCGAGGAGGCTCGCGTCAGCGCCACTGGCCAGACGTGGGGGCTCCACGCGGCTCCACTCGCTTTTGACTGGGATCGCGACCGGGCCGAAGTGCGTTTCGGGCTGCAATGGCCAGGACTGTTCCAGGGGCGCGGTCGAATCGACGGGCTCGTTGCCGCGAGCGGCTTGCGCCTGGAGATGGACCTGACCGACATTGATCTGCATGCGCTCCAGTCCTCCGGACTGCTACCTTTTGAAATCCCCGTCGCATTCGATGGCGGGACGGCAGGGTTATCCGGACACATTGACACCCGTCGCCGTGTTTCGTCGGTACAAATGGCTCTGTCAGTGGATGGATGGTCATTCAGTGATGATCTCGGATTGCGAGCTGGCGAAGACGTGGCCCTTGACGGAGCCTTCGTCCACGGGGCTGGCGGCTGGGATGTTCAGTTCGCGTTTACTGAAGGCGCCGTATTCTTCGAGCCTTGGTTTCTCGATTTCGCCGAGGTGGGACGCGTGGAGCTGTCTGTTTCGGGCCTGGAAATGGTGGAGATCCCCGCGCGGGATCGGTTGGCCTGGCGCGCTTCGGAAGCCCACGTGCGCCTCGGCGATCACACCGAGCTGCGGGGGCGGCGTCTGCGGCACTCGGGTGCGGAGCTGGAACAGGCGGAGATCGTCTGGCAGTCGGATCGGCTCGATAGCATCGGCGATTGGATCACCGAGCCTTTGTTGACGGGAACGGTGTTGGGTCGGACGCGCTTCGAGGGCTCGGCCCAGGGTGCGGTTACCATTCTCGAGGGTCGGCCGAATAGCCTGCTGGTCAACCTGCGGGACTTCGGCATGCGCGATGGTGACGGTCGCTTCGCGCTGGATGGATTGACCGGCGAGATGGAATGGCAGGACGAGGGACCGGGACTGGAATCGTATGTTGCCGTCGACGCCGGTGCGATTTTTGGTCTTCCGGTCGGGCCTTTCGAAGTGCGCATGCTTCTCGAACCCCGCGGGGTTCG
>SLHN01000122.1 GCA_007136145.1 Thioalkalivibrio sp. | reverse complement strand
GGCACGGTGCTGCCCGGCAGCACCACGCTGCCTCTCGGGTACCCGCAGACCGTTTCGGTCAGGCGGATGTACTCGAGGTTCTCGAAGCGCTGCTGCACGGCGCGCCCCAGTTCCAGCGCGTTCATCAATGTCTGATGATCCATGACTCAGTTTAGCGTGAAAGAACCCGCGTAGGGTGCCGTGAGGCGCAGCCGAACCGCACCGATACCACGCTGGCTGTGGACCCTGGGCTCCCGGGCCTCGAACGGTGCAATTCGCTGCCCACATTGACACCCTGATATGGATCGGATCGCCAGAAATGCATCGGGACATGATGGAGCAGGATTCGGCGATGGTAAACGACGGGGAAGCGGCTTGGTGGTAGTCTGCAAACTGTCAGAAATGGCAGGGGAACGAACTTGAAAGAAACAGAATGGGCAGGTGGCCGAATTCCGCCCGATCTGTCCGCGGTGCTGAACACGCATCGGGACCCGGCGGTACTGCTGGATCTCGACTATTACATCCTGGCGGCGAACGCGGCCTACACGCGTATCTTCGGTGGAACCCCTGTTGCCGAGGGTCGGCGCTGTTTCGAGGTGTCGCATGGCTATTCCGTACCCTGCGATCAGGCGGGGGAAGACTGTCCGCTGCGGCTGGCCACCGAGTCGGGGCAGGTCAGCCGGCTGATGCATGTGCATCACACGCCGCGAGGCGAGGAACACGTGGACGTCGAGACTCACCCGATTCCGGACACCGATGGCAAAGTCCGTTTCGTGCTGGAAATTCTGCGACATACACGGCTGGCCAGCCCACAGCCAAGCGTCGACCGAATGGTCGGCCGATCGCCGCCGTTCCTGCGCATGTTGGAGTTGATGCAGCGGGTTGCCCCCAGCAACGTGGCAGTGCTGTTGCTGGGCGAAACCGGCACCGGCAAGGAGATGGTGGCGCAGGCGATCCACGAATCCAGTTCCCGTGGCGAGGGGCCGTTCGTGCCGGTCGAGTGTGCCGGTCTGACCGAGTCCCTGTTCGAAAGCGAACTGTTCGGACACGAAAAGGGCGCGTTTACCGGAGCCACCCACCGCAAGGCCGGTCTGGTGGAGGCTGCGCGTGGTGGCACCCTGTTCCTGGATGAGGTCGGGGATATTCCGTTGTCGATGCAGGTGAAGCTGCTTCGGTTGCTGGAAACTGGTCGCTTTCGTCGTGTCGGCAGCGCTGTACCGCTGGATGCCGATTTCCGGCTGATTTGTGCGACACACAGGGACCTCAAGGCGCAGGTTGCCGCGGGCGAGTTCCGGCTCGACCTGTATTTTCGGATCGGTGTGTTCCCGATCGCTCTGCCCGCTTTGCGCCAGCGCCGGGAGGATCTCCCGCTGCTGGTGAATGCCTTGCTGGAACGGCTACCGTCGGCGCGAGGTAAGCGCCTGACGTCGGGGGCGTTGGCGGCTCTCGGGAAGATGGATTTTCCGGGAAACATCCGGGAATTGCGGAATATTCTCGAACGCGCCAGCTTGTTGGCGGACGGGGATGCAATCGACGTTTCCGATCTGGCCCTGGATCTGGATTTCCAGTCAGCGACGAAAGGTTCCCCTCCCGGGGATGAGGTGGTTCCGCTGGCGGAACTGGAACAACGCTATCTGGCGCGAGTGGTGGCCGAGTTTTCGGGTGACCGCGAGGATCTGGCGTGCCGGCTTGGCATCTCCGAGCGCACTCTTTATCGAAAATTACAGCGGCTGGAACCCCGCCTGCGCCCGAGTTGAGATGTTGATGCTTCGGGACGACTCGCGCCCCTGCCATGGGTGTTGGGAGCTGGGTGCACTGAACGTGTGCACTGACTGCCATGATGCAGTGTTTTGCTGACAAATGTGGCGCTATGGAGCAGATATTCCGCGACTGATGGTGTGCTGAAGTCATTTTGCTTGAATCATAAAAGCAAATTATAAACAAATACTTATAAAGTTGTTTTGGCTGCTGCTTCGGGTTTGGCGTGGAATTTGCTTCGTTTGTATGTCGTGGAGGCGGTGCTTTGTGTGCCGTCGGTGATAAGGAAACGGCATGAAGATTCTGGTGGGATGTGGCATGGCCTCGCTGACGATTGCGGCGGCCATGGTGCTCGCGTATTCAATCTGACCGGACTGTTGCGGTCGTTCCAGCGCGTCAGTAGTGCTCCAACCCGTTGTCGCGGATCGACGTCCGCGATCGTAGACGCTGTTCATGGTGGTCGGTTCGGCTCGGCTCGCTGACCCATTGAGCGCCACGTTGCCCGCGTGGGCCAGTGCAACGGTATTGGCGGCGGGTTGATTTCCGTCTCCTGATTTGCGCATGCGCGGTCTTCCTCCATCGCGCCTTGACCGCCCCTCGGGGCGGTTTTTTTCGTTCGGGCTGCACTGCTTGCGAACGCCTGCTAACCTTGGTGCAAGACCCCGGCGGTATCGGGACCCTTGCGCCACGCTCCGAGTGCGGACTGGCGCTTTCTCAGGCCAGGGAACCCCAAAGGGATGGAACAACGGCTTTCGGTGCTGCGTGCCGCTAAACTCGCGGGTGTCACACGCGCGGAGTTGCAATTCCGGATCAAGCAGGGCGACCTGCCCAGCTTCGATGGCACGGTCGGGGTCGGTGACCTGCTGAACCTGTATCCGGCGACGCGCATGTCGGACGACCGGACGTTGGAAAAGCTGGAGAAGATCAAGGCGGCCGCGCTGGGAAAGGACATTGCCAACCGCAGCCTGCCCGACCCGCGGGTACTGGCTGAGCGCCTCGCCCGCCTGGGCCATCAGCTGACCCGGCTCAGACAGCAAAACGAACAGTATGCCGTTGTTCTGGAATCGCTGGAGAACCGGTTGCGGGAACTGGAACAGGAGGGTGACGCATCGACCCGGGCTGCCGTGCTGGAGATCAAGCGGACGGTGCAGAGCGCGCTGCATCAGGAGCGCGTCGAGAGTTATGCCTCCGGCGCGAGAACCGATGGGGGAAGCTGGATGACAGTGATGGCACCACAGGTGCGTTTGGTACCGGACGACCATGAATTCCTTGTCGAGGGCGCGGATACGGTGCTCGAGGCAGCACTCCGGGCCGGGTTGTCGATTGCCTATGGTTGCAGCAATGGCAACTGCGGCGAGTGCAAGGCGCGTGTCGTGTCCGGCGAGGTGAGGGAAGTTCGGCCCCATGATTTCGTGATCAGCGAAACTGAACGCACGCAGGGGTATGCGCTGCTGTGTTCGGTAGCCCCCGTGACCGACCTGGTGATCGAGGTTGGTGTCGCGAGTAGTCCCGATCAGATCGCCCTCCAGTCGATCGACGCCTTGGTGCGCGAGATTCAGCGGCCGAAACCGCACGTCATGCTGCTGCGGGTCCAGACGCCACGTACCCGACGACTGCGCTTTCTCGGTGGTCAGTACGCGCGGTTGCGGGTTGGGGACGAGGCGGTCGAGGCCTTGTTGCCTTTGGCCAACTGCCCCTGCGATGACCGCAACCTGGTTTTCCACGTCGCCGAAGACAGAGAGGACCCGTTCGCCCGGTATTGCTTCGAGCACCTGCGCAAGGGTGACCCGGTCGCGGTGGAAGCTCCCTTCGGTGATTTCGTGATCCCGGGGGACGTCAAGCGCCCACTCGTGTTCCTGGCCTGTGATACCGGTTTTGCTGCGGTCAAAAGCCTGATCGAACATGTGATCGCGCTCGACGAGGCGTATGGGATCGACCTGATCTGGGTGGCCACCGGTGCGATCGGTCACTATCAGGACAACCTGTGTAGATCCTGGGAAGACGCACTGGATTCCTTGCGCTACCGGCCGCTACGGGTGAACAGCGTCAGCGGTGATCCGGAAACCTGGTCCGCTACACTCGCTGGCGCACTGACGCGGTTGGAAAATCCAGGTGCGTGTGACTTCTATATCGCCGGTCCTCAGCCTTTCATCGCGGTGGCCCAGGATCTTCTCAAGCGTATTAACGTGTCGGCAGAGCAATGTCGGAGCCAGACTGTTCCTCCCGAGCGTTGAGGCAGGGCTGGTTGTGGTTTTCAGTATTTCGTGTGGCTGGTGCGAAACCGAGAGGCTCCATGGGGCGGCTGTCCATCGTTATTCCGTGTCTCAACGAAGCCACGCGGCTTCCGCGTCTGCTGGCCGATCTCGCGCCACTGCGGAAGCAGGGGCACGAGATCATCGTGGTCGATGGTGGTAGCGACGACGGAACCCTGAACGAGGCCGCGCCGGGAGCCGATCGGGTGTTATCCAGCGTACCCGGCCGGGCGCGCCAGATGAACACCGGGGCAGCGATCGCGCAAGGTGACACCATCTGGTTTCTCCACGCGGACTCCCGGGTGCCAGCGAACGTTCCCGTGGCGGTGCTCGAGGCGCTGGGAGCAGGGCATGCCTGGGGGCGTTGCCGCGTGCGCCTGTCGAGTGCAAGGTGGTCGCTAAGGGTTACGGCTTTGCTGATGAATCTGCGCTCCTGCCTGACCGGGATCGCTACTGGCGATCAGGGGATCTTCGTTACCTGTTCCGCGTTTCGTTCGGTGCGCGGCTTTCCCGAGATCGCGCTGATGGAGGATATCGCGCTGTCGCGTTCGCTGAAGCGCCGGGTTGGCCGACCGGCCTGTGTGCGAGCCTCGCTGGTGACTTCGGCCCGGCGCTGGGAGCAGCGCGGCGTATGGCGCACCGTGTTGCTGATGTGGCGCCTGCGTTTCGAGTACTGGCTCGGAGCGGACCCGGAACGGCTCGCACGACGTTATCAATGAGGATTCTTGTCTTTGCCAGGGCGCCGATCGCGGGGGAGGCGAAGACCCGCCTGATACCGGCGCTGGGCGCGGTGGGTGCCGCCGAATTGCACCGGCGCCTGGTGCGGCGGGTGTTGGGCGAGGCCGTTGCCGCCCGCATCGGAGTCGTTGAACTCTGGTGCGCACCCGATGCGGGGCACCCGTTCTTCAGCGAATGCCGCCGCGAATACGGATGCTCTTTGCATCCGCAGGCGCCGGGCGATCTCGGGCAGCGGATGCGGGTGGCGCTCGAAGTCGGGTTGCCGGCACTGTTGCTGGGTTCCGATGCCCCCCGACTCGATGCCGTGACCATGCAGGTCGCGGCCCGGGCATTGCGCTCCGGGAACGACTGCGTCCTGGTGCCGGCACTCGATGGCGGCTATGTGATGATCGGGCTGGCGGCCCCGGCGGCTGGCCTGTTTCACGAAATGGCCTGGGGGAGCCCCGGCGTACTTGCGGAAACCCGGCGACGCTGTGCCAGCACTGGCCTGACGCTGGCCGAACTCGACCCGAGCCCCGACGTGGACCGACCCGATGATCTGCGACACTGCCCCGCGGAACTTCTGCGGGGGTTGCCGTTGCGCACCCTCGGATAACCGCCGCGGCGGGAAAACACGCGGGATTTTCGCGGCCTTGTTTCTGCTGTAATGAAAGCAGGTTAGGATATTCTTATGAACAAACTCATCGCCTGGATCGACCGCACACCCGTGTGGCTGTTCGTGCTCCTCGTGGCCACCATCGGGCTGTCGCCGTATGTGCCCGAGCCGCATATCGTGGAGAAGATCCGCTGGCTGTTCCAGGGCGAACTGACGCGGCCGCTGGATATCGTCGACCTGATCTTCCACGCGGTTCCCTGGCTGCTGCTCGGCCTGAAGCTGACCCGCGAGGTCTGGCACGAATATTTTCCCCGCGTTCGCCAGCCCAATCCCGAAGACCGCTGAGCCTCATCGTTCGGAGCTGCGGCCAGGGATGCGCTGGCTGACCTTGCAAGCACGCAACACCGATGTTATGCCCACATCTCTATTTCATGTCGTCCAGACTATCCAGAAACGCTGATACTTGCTCCCGGACCAGGATCAGCGTCTTTTCGAAGCGCAGCGCCACAAGTCGCTCGCGTTCCCAATCCAGCTCGAACGAGTAGGCGTTGCGGAACACGTGGCGAAAACCGCGAAAATCCTGCAGCAGGCGGTACAGCTCGTCATCGATCACCGCTGGTCGGTAGCCCTCGATATCGAGCTTCATGCGACGGAGCAGGTCGGCATGCCAACTGTCGGTGCCAACATCGTTCTCGAAAAATGACGCGATGCGCCGAAACATGTTTTCGCAGCCGCTGTAGAAATTGTGCAGCAGGTAGCCGATGGCTCCTCGGTCGTACACGGAGACTTCCGACGGCGGCAGATCGAGCTTTTCGCGGATCGTGTCGAAGATCTCCGCCAGCGCTTCGAGCTTGACCAACTCGTCCTCGATGTCGGCGCGCAGCAATGCGACGTTAGGCGGCATAAACCACCTTGCCCTGCGCAACAGCCCTGGCAACGAAACGGGGGTCATCGGACTCGGTGTGCAGATCGACCGGGCGCCCGAAGGCATCTTCCAGATCGCGGCGCAATGCCCAGTAGTCAGCAGGGTCCGTTCCGAACACGACCAGATCGATGTCCGATCGTGTTCGCGCCCGACCTTCGGCCAATGAGCCGAACACGATGGCCTTGGTCGCACGGTAGCGACGAAATACGGCTGCTCCCTCGCGCTCTGTCCGATCGAGCAATTGTGTCGACAGGCGAGCGGATGCTTCGCGCTGCGCGGCCCAGCGCGCCTTCAAGGCGCTGAAGTCGAAGTGGCTGGGGTTGCTCGTTCTTTCCCGGGGGGTGCGCCCCGAGTTTGGCGGATAGGGGGCTGTCATGCGCCTGCCTTCAGGCGGCCTTGGCCCGCGGCAACTCGGAGTAGACGGTGCGTGCAGCCGGGAGCGCCTTTCCGGGTGTGACCACACCCATTTCGGCCAGCACGGCCTCCAGGCTCCCCAGACACAACAGCACATTGCGTTCGTTCGCGGCGTGCCCCATCAGCCCGATGCGCCAGATGCGGCCGGCATAGGGGCCCAGTCCGGCACCGATCTCCAGGCTGTAGCGTTCGAGCAGCGCGGTGCGCACCGCGGCTTCGTTGATCCCCTCTGGAACCATTACCGCGTTCAGCTGTGGAAGCCGGTGCGCCGCGTCGACCAGAAACGACATTCCCATCGCCTCGATCCCGGCCCGCAAAGCCTCATGATGCCGCTGGTGCCGCGCCCAGCTCGCTTCCAGGCCTTCCTCGTGCAGGATCACCAGTGCCTCGTGCATGGCATAAAGCGCGTTGATCGGGGCCGTGTGATGGTAGGCCCGTTTGCCGTCGCTGCCGACCCAGTAACCCATCACCAGGTTCAGATCCAGGAACCAGCTTTTGACTGGCGTCTTGCGCCCACGGATGCGTTCGACCGCCCGGTCGCTGAAGCTCACGGGCGACAAACCGGGGGTGCAGGACAGACACTTCTGGCTTCCCGAGTAGATTGCGTCAACTCCCCAGTCGTCGACCCGCAGCGGGATCCCGCCCAGTGATGTCACGGCGTCGACGATGCTCAGGCAGTCGTGGCGGTGCGCCAGTTCGCAGAGAGCCTTCACATCCGAGCAGGCCCCGGTCGATGTTTCCGCGTGCACGAACGCGAGCAACCGGGCGTCCGGGTTTGCCTTCAGTGCGTCCTCGACCTTCTGCAGGCTGACAGGCTGGCCCCAGTCGTCTTCGACCACGACCGGGGTACCACCGCATCGGTAAACGTTCTCCTTCATCCTTCCGCCGAAGACGCCGTTGATACAGACGATTACCTTGTCACCGGGTTCGATCAGGTTGGCAAAGCAGGTCTCCATTCCGGCGGACCCCGGTGCGGAAACCGGAAGCGTCAGCGAATT
>SLHN01000259.1 GCA_007136145.1 Thioalkalivibrio sp. | reverse complement strand
TGGCCATCGAGATGGGGCTGGACCCGGAGGTGTTTGAAGATCCCGGGGTCGCGTCCCTACTCGGAGGTAACCGACTCGACTCGTCGAGTGTGCCGATCGCCCAGGCCTACGCCGGTCATCAGTTCGGGCATTTCACACTTCTGGGGGACGGACGTGCCCACTTGTTGGGAGAACATGTTACGCCCGCTGGAAAGCGCCTCGACGTGCAGCTCAAGGGGTCTGGACCGACGCCGTATTCTCGACGCGGAGACGGGCGTGCCGCCCTTGGGCCGATGTTGCGCGAGTATCTGATTAGCGAGGCGATGCGGGGTCTCGGGATCCCCACTACTCGCAGCCTGGCGGTGGTGGCGACCGGCGAGCCGGTAATCCGCGAGGAAGCCCTCCCGGGCGCGGTGCTGACGAGAGTCGCCGCAAGCCATATTCGTGTCGGCACCTTCGAATATGCGGCTGCGCTGGACGCGGGCCTGGACGTTCCGGGCCACCCAGGGTTTGCGGTCAACAATGGCGAGGAGGGCGGCGGGGTTCGCGACAAGCCAGAATCTGTTCGCGCCTTGGCGGATTATACGCTGTGGCGCCACTATCCAGAGCTGAGTGAGCGAGCGACGCGTCATGCCGATCTGCTGAATGCGGTGATGGAACGTCAGGCGAAGCTGATTGCGGAATGGATGCGCGTGGGCTTTGTGCATGGCGTGATGAACACCGACAACATGGCACTCTCCGGTGAAACCATCGACTACGGCCCCTGCGCGTTCATGGACCAGTACGATCCCGCTACGGTATTCAGCTCGATTGATCGTCAGGGCCGTTATGCATTCGCTAATCAGGCACGGATCGGTCAGTGGAACCTCGCTCGGTTCGCGGAGACGCTCCTGCCCATGCTGGACCCGGATCCAAAGGCCGCCCTCAATATTGCCGAGCAGGCTATTGGCCGGTTTCCGATGCTGTTCGCCAGCCACTGGCTGTCCGCGATGCGCGCCAAGCTCGGTCTGGTGCACGAGCAGGACGACGATAGGGACCTTATTGACTCCCTGCTGCACTGGATGCAGCGGACCGGCGCCGATTACACGAATACATTCCGTGATCTTTCCAGCCTTGCCGCAGTCGAGGCACCCAGCCGGGTGCAATCAAGGTTCGCGGACCCGGAGTTCAAGACATGGCATCAGCGCTGGCGACAGCGGCTGGCGGGGCAGGGCGCGGAGATGGAAACGGTCGTTCTGCGCATGCGCTCGGTCAATCCTGCCGTGATCCCGCGTAATCATCGCGTGGAACAGGCCCTGACAGCGGCTGTGGAGAATGATGATTTTGGGCCCGTGCGTCGATTCCTGGACGTGCTCGCCGATCCCTATGATTCCTGTCACCACGGTTCCGAATATCAGCACCCGCCAACGCCCGACCAGCGCGTCTACCAGACATTCTGTGGTACCTGAGCCAACATCAATCACCCGGTTGAGGCATATGCCGGGTAGCCTGCCGAACTTGGCCTGCTCCTGCCGCGCCAGTGAGATAGCGATCGTGTGTTCGATCCTGTTCGCTGACTAGCGGGCCATTCTGCTCGTTAGATCGCAAAATTGCCTTGCTCTCACACTCGGCTTGCCACGGGCACCTGAGTCCGACAGGCTGCCGGGGTCGCCGCCACGATTCGCGGGATCGCGCAGACACCCCGTGGCCCCTGAAATGGTCCCATTTGCCCGATATCAGCTACGATTACCGCTTGGTCGGTGGCGGGGTGAACAGGCAGCGATGATATGAATGCCATTGCCGGTGTGCTTGGGCTGATGCTTGTTCTCGGGCTACTCGCTGGAGCGGTGCTTGGATGGGCAAGCGCGCTGAGCTTGCGGAAGTTGCGGCTGCGATTGGCCACTGTCGAACGGGAACTGGCTCGGTTGCGTCGGGAGTCAAACGAGGAAGCGTCAGCTGGGCATGGTGTTGGATCCGATTCTGATGCGGCCAGCCCGGCACGTGCGACGTCTGGGAGCGGCGTGTCCTCGTCGGAAGACACGGCTGGTAACGAGGTCGGCTTTACATCCGGTTGGTCCAAGGGGCTGTCCCCGGAAGCGATTGTCCGCCGCGTTGCAAATGACCCGCGCTCCGGAACCGTGGGGCGGTTCCTCGGGCGAATTCGAGACAACTGGATGCTTTGGCTCGGTGCATTCTGCGTTGCACTGGCAGGCGTATTTCTCGTTCGGTTTACAATCGAACAGGGCTACCTGGGGCCGATGGGCCGGATTCTGGTCGCTGCGGCCACCGGTCTGGCGTTGCATGGGATCGCGGAGTGGTTGCGGCGGAAAATGCAGCGACGCTACGACGCAGTGGCCGCATTGGCTGGAAGCGCCAGTCTGGTTCTCTACGCGGCTTTTCTCGCCGCGTTGCATCTCTATCAGCTCTGGCCTTCGCCGGTTATCTTTGCCCTTCTGGCGCTGGTGTCTCTCGGTACGATGGCCTTGGCTTTGCTCCATGGGCCGGTGCTGGCCATTCTCGGGATCCTCGGCGCTTTTGCGGTTCCGGCGGTGCTCGGTGGCGATGCCGCCGATCTTCTGCCGGTACTCACCTATAGCCTGATCATCGCCGCGGCCGCTTTCGTCCTCATGCGTTATGTGTTTCGACCGTGGCTGTGGTGGGGTACCTTGGCGGGAACCCTGTTCTGGTGGTGGGTAGCACTGCACGGCGGAGCCCAGACTGAGGCATGGCTGGGGACCTATCTCGCGGTGCTGGCCTGGAGCATGCTTGCGTTGCGGGGCCGGAACTATTGGTTGACGCGGGTTGAGCCGTACTCGAGCCGAGACGGCGCTGGATGGCGGCGGTTGTTCGGGCTCGATGAGTGTCACCGGAACCCCGAGCGGGCGGGGCTGTTCGTGCTTCTGGTGGCCCAGGCCTACAGCATGGCCATGGATCCGCAATGGGGTCTCGGACCATGGATTTGGGTGCCACTCCCGGCTGTGATTCTGCTGGCCAGCCGATTTGACGACACCCTTCGGGTTTTGCCCTGGATGACACTGGCAGCGATCAGCCTGGGTCTGCTCGGGAGCATACTCGACTGGCGTTTCGTTGCGGTACAGGCATGGAGTGTTGTGCCCATCGATTCCGCGGATCAGGGCACGGTACTGATGTCCTTGGTACTGATGACTCTCTTGTTCGGTGCCGCGGGTGCCTGGCAATTGTGGGTCCGCCGTGATTCCGCGTGGGCGGCATCGTTGGTATTCATGACACCGCTCGTGTTTTTGGCGCTGGCCCATGTGCTGGTGCCAGATTCACTGCCTGGCTGGGGGCTGAGCGCTCTGACCCTGATCGTCGGTCTGATTCTCGGCGGCTCCGCCAGCAAGCGGCTACGCGCCGGGATCACGGACCCGGTCACTTTCTGGCAGATTGCGGCAGTGCACTTGGCCTATTCCCTGGCGGTTGTTTTCAGTTTCGCCGATGCGACACTGACCCTGGCCCTGGCGGTGCAGGTGTTGTCATTGACTTGGCTGACGAGACGCTTCGATGTTCGGCACATGGATTGGCTGGTCCAGCTGGCGTTGGTTGTAGTGCTGGTCAGGCTGACATTGAACCCCTGGTTGCTGGATTACGGTGCGAATACGAACTGGACGCTATGGACATACGGAGGCAGTCTGGTGCTGGTCTGGACGGCAGGCTTCCTCGCTCGCGACGGTGAGTATCTGAAACTATGGCTTCGTGCTGGCGCGCTGCATCTGTTGATTCTGTTTCTGCATACGCAGATCCGGTACCTGCTTTACGAGGGCGATGTATTCGCAGCACGCTATGACTTTCTTGAAGTTTCCCTGAATACCAGCCTTTGGGCAGCACTGGCATTGGTGTACTACCGGCGCAGCAGGCTCGGCCTCGGATTCGATGGATTTTACCGTGGCGTGGCTCAGATCCTGATGCTGCTGGCGGTGGGCAGTTACCTGATGCTGCTTACCGCGATGAATCCGTTATGGGATCCGTTCAGCGCCGGGGCGATCGCCAGCACCCCGGTTCTTAACCTGCTGATTCTTGCCTACGGGTTTCCCATCGTATTCTGGGCATTGGCTAGCCGGTACTATGAACCCGACCTGCGGTCGTTTTTCGGGTTGCTTGCGGGGGTCGGGCTGTGGCTGTTTCTGAGCCTCGAGATCCGTCACTTGTGGCACGGCCGACTCGATCTTTCCGACGCGTTCATTGACGGAGAGCTTTACACGTATTCGGTCATCTGGTTGGTGATGGCCATGGGTGTCATGATCGTCGGAACGTTGCGCGGAGCAAGGGCGGTGTACCGGGGTGGCCTTGCGCTCCTGGTGCTGGTCATCGTGAAGATCTTCTTCGTGGACATGGGGGGGTTGACCGGGCTGTTGCGGTCGCTATCTTTCATGGGCTTGGGTCTGTCGTTGCTGGCTCTGGCGTTCTTGCATCAGTACCTGGGCCGAACGTTGGGCTACTCAGTGACCGACCAAGTGCCGAAATGAAGCTGAGGAGCGTGGGATGGGTTGTGACGACCGGGGTGTCATCGGTTTCACCGGGTTGGTCTTGGTGAGTCAAACCGCTGCGAACCTTTGACTCAGGACACTACCTTCGATCGGTGCGATTCGCTGCGCTCATCGGCACCCTACGCGACGGATCATCTGAGGCGCCGCGCACCCACGTGCAGGAAACTAGCGTTGAGGCCGTGCACGCGGATCGTCTATGACGGTCTGGTCGCGATGAACGCCAGTTGCGTTGGGTACCTGGTCAGGCTCGTCCATCGCGAGTTGTTCGCCCTCCATCCACGGGGGTGGAGTGCCTGGCCGCATTTCCATGATTTGCGATGGCGTCGGGAACTCCAGCTGAGGCAATGTAAGCCCGACCGTATCAGTGTGCAGGGGGCTTTGCATCGTGAGCACGACAGCAGTGAGGCCAAGCAACATGGGTAAGGTGGACCGTTGGCGGTCGCGGGTCGTGTGGATTTGGCTCATGACATACATCGGAATAGCCTCTGCATCTCCAAGTCCCCGGACGATACGCTTTTCGATGCTGTTGTTTCAAGCACCCCCGGATGCCCTCCGGTTGCTCGGCACCCCCGGCGGGAATCGAAGCATTGTTGGTCATGGTCGTGCGCGCCATCCCGTATGATGGGTGGTGCAGGGTGCTGTCTTTCATGGCCCTGCGCCACCGGTGATGCTGAATGTGAAGGGTGCCGATGAGCGAGGCGAATTGCACCGAACAAATTCTTGATGTCGGGGTGGGCTCCCGGCATGGTTCCGGGTCGGTTTGCCGCCTGTGTCCACCAGCGGGACCGAACCTGCCGTCATTGACGGAACAAGCATTGAAAAGGTGGCCCTGGCTTCGGGCGCTCGGTTCTGGTCTGGTGGCGTTGTTCTGTTCCCATGCTGTGATTGCTGATTCCATGCCCCGGCAGCTGCAGGCAGTGTCTTCGCCACTGGCTCCCGTAGTGGCGAGTCTCGGCAATGCGACTGCTGAGGCACGCCTCGATTTTGCCCGGTTACTCGTAGAGGCCCTCGTCGAGGCGTACGAAAACGAATTGGACCCGAGCATCTTTCAGCGGCGCCGCAACGCGCCTGATCGACAGAAGTTGGCACGCTGGCATCAGGCTGTCCAGCCCCTGCTCTCCGAACTGCGACTCGCGCAGGCCAATCTGTACGTTGCAAGCAGCGTTTCGGTCCATCTGGATCGACATCAGCAGGTTCTGCTGTTGATCGATGGAGCACCGTTATGGGCTGCCTGGCCTCGTATAGACGCCCAGATACGAGCGGAGCGGGACCTGGCCAGGGAGTTCTGCCAGCTGCATCCATGCGAACAAAGGCCCTTGGATTCATTGGTGGCCAGCGTCTGGAGCCCGGAGGGTGTGCGTGGTCAGTGGGTGCTATCACAGCGGCATCCTCCCACGTGGGAGACTTCGGCAGGGCTCCGTTGTGAATTCCGTGACATGTCGGAACGCGCCGATCACGAGGCCCTTTGTCGCGCGGTTGTGCGGGATCTGGAGATGCTTGCGGATGCGCTCGAGATGGCGATGCGCGGAGGTGAGCGGATCCAATGGACGCGGCTGGCATTGGAATCCGACCCTGGGCTCCACCTGCACCAGGTCATCGTGAACGAGCAGGGCGATTACTTGCGGCTGGCCGTCCCGGCACTCGACAGAGCCCGGGTGGACTGGCGGGAGGCGGGGCGCTGGCTCCGTGCCCGCGTGCATGGTGAGCCGGCTGCGATGGCGACGGTGGTGCGGGCCACGAATCGGGGGAGGTGACTGTGATGGCACCGGCCACCCCAAATCATGACAAGGCGACAATGATCGAAGCGAATTGCTCCGCTCGAGGCCCGGGAGCCTGGGAGCACGGCCGGAGTGGTGCGGGCTCCTTTCATGGCACCCTGCCCGGGGTAGCGCACGCTGGTTTGTAGTGGGGAGGTTGCCGGTGCGATCTGTACGCGACAAGAATGCATTAAATCAATTAAAACAGTTTGTTAGCAATATGTTGAAAAAACATATGGAGATTGGCGCTCCAACTCCTTGACTACGTGACATGATCTCGCGATACTGATTGGAAGCGTCGCGAGTCCTCCGTTCGCCATTGCACGACGGAAGGAATCCGTTCCCACGTTCGGGTGAGGTACCATGAAAGATGTCAAGGTGATTGTCTTCGGTAAGGAGAACGTTGGAAAAAGTACCCTGATCGGCGCCATCGAGCGTGGGGCCCTGCGCATCGACAAGAACAACATAACTGTTGCGATGGATTACGGAAGGGCCTTCGTCAACGGGACAAAGCTGCATTTCTTTGGTACCCCCGGCCAGCATCGATTCGATTTCATGCGCGAAATCCTGTCCAGGGGCGCGGATATCGGCGTGATGGTCCTGGACTCGACTGCTAGCATCTCCGCTGCTGACGGCGAACTCTTCGCGGAGTTGCAGCGAATGGGTATCCCCTGCCTGATTTTCGTCAACAAGACCGATCTCAAGGGCAGGGCAGCGAATGGCGGGGACGCCACTGTGGCGTTTTCGGGTTGTCCGGTGATTCGCGGCTCGGCGATGATGGGGGACGGTGTCAGCGATCTCGTGGCATCGTTGGCCAGCCTGGCAACTGTCGAGTCCGAAGCACTGCAGTCGACCTTCTGAGCGCAGGGTCCATCGGCAAGCAACAAGGCTTGCGCGTCATCGCCTGGTGACGGCGAAATTGGATCCTCCAGCCTGCGTTAACACTGGCTCCAGCAGCCTCAAGTCGTCCGTTGGGATGCACTGGTTCATTTCCCGGGCCTGTACCTTCCATGTTCCGTAGTGAAGCGTGCCGTCATGATCCTTGGCTGACTGTTGCTCCTTGTTCCGTCGCGGAGCGTCTTGCCGTTCATGGGGTAGCCGACAACGCACCGGATCGGTGCGTGATGGTCCATCATGACCACCCGCTTTGGTGCAGGTGCGCGGTCAAAATCGAGTGACCCCGGCGTGCTTTTGCTGCCTGGCCTTGGCCGGGGCGAGCATGGCGGGTCGGACTGCCTTGGTGCGCATGGCCCACGAGGCCCTCGAATGCCCAGGGCAGAACCCCTGAACGTCCCATCTCCCCGGATTTCGACGAGGACTGTTCCCCATGCCGGAACGGTTCAATGCCTATGGCACGTACTATGCATGAGTCTCGATGCGTCACGCATGGACTCGCGTTTTGCTCCTGGTCCGTGCGCATACCGGAATCCGAGCGCTCTTCCGGTAGCGCGTTGCGGGTTAGATGCACTTCGGGATCGGTCGGCCTGGAGACGCTGTCTGTCGGGTGGGTTCGTGGAGGACCGCATCGATGGCCAAGATGGTT
>SLHN01000292.1 GCA_007136145.1 Thioalkalivibrio sp. | reverse complement strand
TTCTGGCGAATAGGGCTCTCGCAGACCATCACTCTTGCGCACCTCGATCCGGCGCCGACCGAAGGCGCCATGGCGACGCGCGGTCATGGTTGGCTACGCGGTGAGAAATTGTGCGAGCGTCCGGACTCAATCACTGAGCAGGCAGGTGCTGGCGCAAAGGGAACAAGTTCCGCGACCCGCCACCCAAGAGCGTGTCGGGCTTGGGCTACTCCTGCTGCGCCGGTGGGAAGAGCGGTGCATTTTTCCCTGATTTCTCGTTGCATAGAACCACTATGCGCCTCGAAATCATGAAAAACCACCCTCACTCTCCCACGCGGCTCGCTACGGGCACCCAAGTCCGACAGGCTCCTGGAATCCTGCACCATCCGCGCCCCTCCAGAGTCGGTGGCCCATTCCACCACCTCTGATGACAAGTGTAGTCGGCCCCGAGCAATCGAGCCGCATCTCCGAACCAGGATTCGGACCGTGTGACTCTTGCGCAACGCAATGAAGGTGAAAGGCCAGCGTGCAGGGTGGCGTGAAGCAAAGCCGAACCACAGGCCTTCCCTCACCTCGTCAGCCATACCATGCACCATATCCGTGCGTGCTGCACCGCCAGCGCGCCCTGTCTGAGCGCACGGACTGATGAAAACACAACAGGACGCAACAAAAATGCAACAAGAAACGACGATCCAAAGTTGGCACGATCGATGCTTCTTCGTTTGCCAGTGATTCGATCCCGGTCACCCCATGTAAAACATGAACGAAGGAGAACAACAATGCATGCCACGCTCAAGAAGTCCCTCATCAGTTCTGCCGTAACCGGCGCCCTGCTCGTCGGCACCGCCGGTTTCAGCACCGCGCAGGCCGAAGTCGAGTTCAATGTCGGTGTATTCAGTGACTACATCCTCTGGGGCACCAGTGCCTCCGACAATAACGCCGTCGTCCAGGGCGGTATCGACTATAGCCACGAATCCGGCTTCTATGCGGGGACCTGGGTATCGACGCTTGGCAGCGGCGAGGGTCAAGAGGTCGACCTCTACGCGGGTTATACATTCGAGGCGGGCGGTCTGGACTTCGATCTCGGCTATGTCTACTACTACTATCCCGCACTTGACGATTTCGACTACGGCGACATCTATGGCAGTGTTGGATTCGGCCCGTTCTATGCCAGCATCCAATACGCGCTCAACGCAGATGATAGCGACTTCAAGGGCAGTATGGTCTACAAGGTTGGAGGCGACTTCGAATTGGTTCCCAGCATCAGCCTCAACGCTGAACTTGGTTACGTCGATCTGGAACCCGACAGCACCACCTGGACCTTCTGGAGTCTCGGCCTGACCAAGTCGACCGATTATGGGGATATCTCCCTTACCTATGCGCAGAACAACGATGGCGATGTGGTTAGCGACGACCCGCTGTTCGTGGTCGGTTACAGCATCAGCTTCTGATCCCTGGTCTCCCAACCGGACGGTGCGCTGGCGGCCCCCATGGGGCCGCCATTTTTTTGCCGCACTCAATTTTTTTGCCGCACTCAACTGATCTGGCGCAGTTCAGCCCGACACAGGGCTTGCCCGGCCCCTGCGGGAGCCTATTTCCCCTGAGGCCAAGCAAGTATCCCGATCCAATCGCCAAGTTTGTTATTTGCCCCGGTTTTCCACCAAACTGCGGGACCTCGAACCATCCGATCTTCAATCATGACCGATTCGCTTGCCGGCTACGACGAGATTCCCTACGAGAGCTTTCCGATCACCGAGACCCACCCGGACCGCTTGGCGGTCATCGGGCGATTTTTTGGCCTCGACTCACCCGACCCCACGCGGGCCAGGGTGCTGGAGCTCGGATGCGCCTCCGGTGGCAACCTGTTGCCGATCGCCTGGTTCCATCCCCTCACGCAATGTCTGGGCCTCGAGCTTTCCCGATCCCAAGCGTTCCAGGGCATGCAATGGGTCGACGCGCTTGGACTCTCGAACGCGGAGATCCGGCATCAGGACATCATGGATTTCCCGGCACAGGGAGAACCGTTCGACTTCATCATCGTGCATGGCGTGTTTTCCTGGGTGCCACCGAAAGTCCGGGAACACATCCTCGCCGTCTGCGGACAACGGCTGGCGCCCGGAGGCATCGCCTACATCAGCTATAACACCCTGCCGGGTGGGCGGCAGCGCAGCATGCTGCGCGACATGCTGCTGCACCACGCCCGCGATCGTGGGAGCCCCCGGGAACGACTTGCCGCCGCTCGCGATATGCTGGAGTTCCTGGCAACACCACTGGACTCCAGCCCGCGTGGACACGACTGGGTACGACACGAAGTCCAGAGACTGCGGGCCGCTCGGGACAGCTATCTCTACCACGAATATCTGGAAGAAACGAACGAAGCTTTCCTTTTCAGCGAAATGGTCCGACGTGCGTCCCGGCATGGCCTGCAATACCTTGCCGATGCGCAATTGCACACGATGTTCCCATCCACTCTCGGGGAAGCCGCCGAATCCAGTCTGGCGCGCTTCGATGACCTGGTCGAGGAAGAACAGTACGCGGATTTCCTGCGCCTGCGCGGGTTTCGGCAGTCGCTGTTCTGTCGGGACTCGGAGCCACTGACCCGGGATGTCGACCTCGATAGCCTTCTCGCGCTACCTCTGTACACCGACCTGATTCCCGACGAGGATGGCGGCTATCGCGGCGCTACTGGCCAGCACTTCGAACCGGGGACGCCACTACTGCGCGCGGTGATCGAGAGACTGGGCGAGAGCTTCCCGCAGGGTCAAACGCTCGCCGGGGTGCTTCCGGAAGTGCATCACCGCCTGACGAAGGCGGGAACCCCGACGAGCGCCCAGGATCTCTCGCGAATCGGGCATGAACTCTTCAATCTGTTCATCTCCGGCGGGGTGCAAGCCACGCTCTCGCCAGCGGGCACGGGCACCCGACCCAGGCCGGACACCTGCGCCAACACCGGCCCCCAGGCAGCTCGGCTGGCGCGTGTTCTTGCCGACGGGGGTGAGAATCTTATTCCGACACCAAGACACCAGACCCTGCAGCTGGATCCGATTTCGGTTCGCTTGCTGCCACTGCTTGATGGCCAACGGGATCCGGCGGCGGTGGTCGAGGCGATGATGGCCGCGGCCGCTCGGGATTCGGCATTGACGCGACTCCTGCGGAAGGGTACACCTGAGGCCATTCGCGGCGAAATCGGAAGCTACGTCCGGGAGACGCTGACCCTGCTCGACCGGCACGGATTGATCACCGATCACTGAACCACGGGAACCATACGCGCGCAAAGGAGCATCACGCAGGAAAACAAAGACCGGGAACACATTGCTCCGAGTCCGCGGAAACGACGGGTTCGCGCCGTTAGCTGTGCAATGACGCGATAACCGCACACATCCAGGGAACGAGACCATGACGCTCTTCGCACTCCTTGAACAGCATGTCACCCACGGCACCCTGAATCTCGCGATGCCCGATGGTTCCATCCGCAGATTTGGCGCAGGGCAACCAGAGGCAACAATCCGTTTCAGGGATCCGGGGACCATCCGGCGGATCGCCTACGACCCTGGATTCGAATTCGGCCAGACGTATATGGAGGAAGCCTGGAATCCTGGCGACGAGGGATTGCGCGCGGTGCTGGACATGACCATGGGCAACTTTGCCGGTTTCTTTTCGAATCGCACCAGGAAACCACTTGGATTTCTGCGCAAGCTTCTGCAACAGGGCAACCGCGTCCGCCGCGCCTATCGGAACGTGTCCCACCACTACGACATCGACGAGTGGCTGTTCCGTCGTTTCCTGGATAAGGGCATGTTCTATTCCTGTGCCTACTTCGAGCGGCCGGACATGACACTGGAACAGGCTCAGGAGGCAAAATGCCGCCTTCTCGCGCGCAAGCTGTGTCTGGAACCCGGCATGCGCGTGCTGGACATCGGCAGTGGTTGGGGCGGTCTCGCACTCCACCTCGCCCGGGAACATGGGGTATCGGTCGACGGCCTGACTCTTTCACGCGAGCAGTTGCGCGTTGCACGTGCGGAATGCGTCAGAAACGGCCTGGAAGACCAGGTAACCTTCCAGCTCCGCGATTATCGCGAACACCACGGACAATACGATCGCATTGTCAGTGTCGGCATGTTCGAGCACGTCGGCCAACCGTATTACACTTCCTTTTTTCAGAAACTGGACGACCTTCTGAACGGAGACGGAGTTGCCCTGCTGCACACGATTGGACGCACCAACGGCCCCGGCATCACGAATGCGTGGCTGCGGCGCTATATCTTCCCGGGCGGCTACACGCCCGCGCTCTCGGAACTCTCGGCGGCGCTTGAACCGACGCCATTGATGATCACGGACATCGAAGTCTGGCGTCTGCATTATGCGGAAACCCTTGCGGAATGGTTCCGCCGCTTCCAGGCAACACGAACCGAGGTGGCGGATCGCTTCGACGAGCGTTTCTGCCGAATGTGGGAGTTTTATCTGGCATCCTGCGAAGGTACCTTCCGGCATTGGGACCAGGTGGTCTTCCAGGTGCAGGCGGCAAAACGTCACGGCGTGGTCCCAATCACTCGCGACTACCTTTATCGGCCCTGATGGCCGTAACCCTCCGAAACGGCTGTCGCATATCCTTGCCGAAACCGGTTTGCGGCGGGGTCAGCGGTTGGGAAAACTCCCGACGGATCCGATCAAGCAATCCTGGAGGCAGAGGGCATGAGACGTCGGCGTATCGATGAAGGGCTCGTGATCGTCGGTCTGGTCCTGATCGGTATCGGCACCTATGCACTCTACAGCGGCGAGATCTTTCTCAGCCGACTTACTGTCAGCGAAGGCCAGAGCATCGGCGGTATTGGCGCGCTGGTAATCGCAGCCATCTTCATTGCCGCTGGCGTCTATTTCCTGTTCCAGTCCCGAAAGTAACCGGGCGGAAGTCATCAACCTCGCCGGCTTTCCGCATCCGCGGTTATTCCGTCCGTCAGAAGGTCGCGCAGACTCAACGAGTCCAGTGCGTCGGAGCGGTTCGTGTCCAACCTCGAAACAAGTTCCTCGACCGCATCGTCACCCTTCAGCCGGCCATGCAGAAAATCGTCATCGTCACCGCGCAGAGCCAGTAGAATCTCGTTGACTCCGATTCTCGCCAGATCACGGCCCGGCACGTAACGGGAGTCATCCTCGCCGACCGTCACCAGCAGGCCTGCCTTGTGCAGATCCTTTGCGGCCCCGGCAAGCGACCGGCTCGGAACCTGCAATTCATGTGCGAGGTCGTCCAGTGCCGGCGCGGGTGAACCGTTCAGAAAGGACTGCCCGACGCGCGCCATCAGGTGCAGCCCAAGGCGTTCGTGCATTGCACCCGATATGCGCGACCCCGCCCCCCGCACCCGGATATATTCGGGATACTGGATATAGAACGCGATGTTCGATCCGATCAGCAGGATGAGCCAGGCCAGATAGACCCAGATCAACAGCATGATCACGATCGCGAAACCAGAGTAGATGGCGTCGAAACGCGTGGAACCCGCCACCATGGCTGCAAAACCCCAGCCTGCACCCTGCCAGAGCAGCCCTGCAACGAGCGCTCCGATGACCGCTGGCAGTAGCCGCACCTTGGTATTCGGCACGAAGACGTAAATGAAAGTGAAGGCGGCAACAATCAGCGCGAAGGGCAAGAGGCTGGAGGCGGCGGAAAAAAGGCTGCCGAAAGGCTCGACCGCGGTCACGGTCTGCATCAAACGCGAGGACATCACCGTCGCGCTGACACCGAGCGCCGAGACCACCAACAGCGGCCCGATCATGATCACCGACAGGTAATTGCTGAACCGCTGACCCAGGCTGCGCATCCCCTGAACGTGCCAGATGCCGTTGAACGCAAGTTCGATCTTCTGCACCAGCGAAATCACCGTGTACACCAGAAACAGCAGGCCCACGAAACCAAGCACGCCGACCCGCATGTTGTCGACGAAAGTCAGCACGTTCCGGGTGATCTCCTCACCCTGCTCGCCCAGCGGTTCCAGCAGCCCCAACATCAAGGGCTCCACCGCATTGTGCGCACCGAAGGCCTTGAGTACTGAAAAAGACAACGCCAGTAATGGAACAACAGACAGCAAGGTGGTGTAGACCAGACTCATCGCGCGCAGCGTGAGCTGACCCTCGGCCGCCTCGCGAACGATTCCGGTCAGGCCGCGGACAATACCCACGGTCACCGCCTGTACCCGCGGCAGGGCCGCGAGATCCGACCGGTTCAGAAGCTCATCGGCCCGCCGCCACCAGTCACCGATCCGACTCGCTGCCGCCTGATCAGAACTCACTTCTGGCGCCAGTTACCGCCGCCGTCCTGGTACCAGTAGCCAGATGGAGCCTCGTCGACCCAGACCCGGGCGAAAGTCTGCTGAATGTTCGATTCCCAGTCCGGCCGGTCGTTGGCGCGGGCAATCTCCTTGTACAGTGCGCTGCGGTCCGCGTTTTCCTCGCGCACCAGCCGCTGCACCTGCGCGCGATCCCTCAATGGCACTTCGGAAAGGTCCCGGATCGCGACGAATCCATCGCGCCCGAAGCCAACCGCCCCGCTACGCAAGTGAGGGCCCAACTCCGCATTGCGCGCACGCATCGCCGCCCGCAGCCGGTTTGTCGTCGGGGTTTCGACCCGCAGATCCGGCGCCTGCGCGGCGGCTGGCGGCACGACCCGGTCCAACGCCCAGGCCAGCAGCATCAGACTCGACGAAGACGATGGGCCACGGCTCGTCGGCCCGTTGGTTCGGTCCGTCTCGTTGACCCCGGGATCCTGCAAATCAAGTACATCCCGGACAATGACCCGCGCCGCTTCCTCAGCCGCCGCCGCCGGGAAGTAGATGTGTATGGTTACACAAGCGCTGGTCACCAGAACCAGCAACGAGATCACCGACAGACGCTGTATGGCCTTCATGGCTACACTCCTCGAAGTCGAAGCGGATAGAGAAAACATGTGGCACCGGGACCAGCCCAACGCCGTCGCCGATGCGCGGCCCCAACGCACCGCACGGTCGCTCTGCTGCCTTTCATGATCTACTGTACAACAGGCGGAGGCCCTTCTCGAACAGCATCCAGACGCCGAACCAACTCGGGCCAATCCACGCGCCGGTTATGGCCGATGACATCGATCCGGGGCAAACCACCACCCTGCACCAGAACGAACGAGTCGTTCGGCCCGTCGGCAACACCCGACGCCTTGCAAACGGTACCTTCCAGTTCGCAACTGAAACCGAGTTGCCGGTAGGAAAAGTCCTCGAAGAAACGAAGGAATACCATCGACAGCGCTCCCTGAATGCCGCCACCAATCGCCGCCAGATTTTCCACCGCACGCTGACTGATGCGCCGGCGCCCCGGATCCTCGGTGGGAGTACCTAGCGTCAGCCGCATCTGATACGGCTGCCAGCCCACCAGCACGAGGTCGTCGAGTCGCCCGGACAACCGGCCCTCGATCCGCCCGAAATCGAACGCCCGGGTCAGAAGCTCGAGTTCCAGGCGGCGGATTTCGGCGGACACCTCGAGTACTGGCGCCACCCCGAACAGATCGCGGATTCGCAGATCACGCAGCACCGCCTCGCCTTCAAACACCTGCACCAGAAGACGGCCATCGACCCGGAGCCCATCGGCGTCATAGGACACGCGGGGGATGATTCCGGCCAGCTTGCCGGCAAACCTGGGCCATCCCAAAGCCTCGGTCAGGCGTTCCAGGCTCAATGCCCGAATCCCCCCCTCGAACTCGACCTCCGGCCCTTCTGGACCCACGCTGACCCGGAGCACATCCACGCTGGGACCGCCATCCAGGATGGGAATCAAAACGGG
>SLHN01000158.1 GCA_007136145.1 Thioalkalivibrio sp. | reverse complement strand
CCCCTTTCTACACGCTTGGCCCGCTGGTCACCGACATCGCGCCCGCTTACGACCACATCACCTCGGGCATCGGCGCCGCCAACATCGGCTGGTATGGCACCGCGATGCTCTGCTACGTCACGCCGAAGGAGCATCTCGGCCTGCCGAACAAGGACGACGTACGCGAGGGGATCATCACCTACCGCATTGCCGCCCATGCGGCCGATCTGGCCAAGGGTTTTCCCGGGGCGCAGGTGCGCGACAACGCGCTGTCGAAGGCGCGCTTCGAGTTTCGCTGGCAGGACCAGTTCAACCTGTCGCTGGACCCGGAGCGCGCGCGCGAGTACCACGACGCGACGCTGCCCAAGGAAGCGCACAAGGTCGCGCATTTCTGCTCGATGTGCGGCCCGAACTTCTGTTCGATGAAGATCACCCAGGACGTTCGCGACTACGCGGCCAGAAAGGGCGTGTCCGAGCAGGAAGCCCTGGAGAAGGGCATGCGGGAAAAAGCCGCCGAGTTCGTGACCGAAGGCGCCAGGATATACCGCCAAGTCTGACCGAGCGGCAGCGGCACGATAAGAGCCGTAGGGTGCCAATGAGGGCAGCGAATTGCACCGTTCGTGGCCCGGGAGCTTGGGGTCGCTATCCAGCGTGGTATCCGTGTGGCTCGGCTTCGCCTCGCGGCCCCCAGCGGGCGACTTCACGCCAGGACTGACACGCGGCCCGAGGGATCATGACGCCAGAAGCGGGCGCAAGACCCCAGGCACCCCGTCTCAGCTGGTGTTGCCCAGCCAGAAGTCCATCGAGCGATCCAGAAAGTCCTTCGAGGTCATGTAGTGCGAGCCATCACAGGAAAAGGTCAGGCTGATCATGCCGTTGAAGATGTTGATCGACGACGAACGCAGATAGACCGTTTCGTCCGCGAAGCGCAGACGCTTGAGATTCTCGAGAATCCTGGCGATCGCATCGGCGGGCGTCAGTGCGTTGGGCGGGTATTCCATGCTCGGGAAGGCCAGGCAGGTATCGGGGTCGCTGAGCGCATCGTGAGTCAGGATGCGGTAGCGATAGGGATCCTTGATCGTCCAGACCGTGGCGCGGCTGCTCGAGAAATGCAGCACACACTGGAATACGCCGCGCTCCGTGAACAGTTCCTCGAGGACCGACAGCACGCTGTCCATGTCACGGTCCATCAGGCTCTCGCTGCGCGTCTGCAGGAACACCGTGCCTCGAATCGACGGGTCGCCCTTGATCTGGCGCCATTCCGTGGACTCCTCGTACAGACTGCCGGTATTCGGAAGGTTGCGCAGGTCGAAGTCGGCGCCCAGGAACCCGAGTACGGAACCCCCCTCGTCCCGGATCAGTTGCAGTGCGGTGAGTGACGGTCGCCGACCCAGAAGGCTGATATAGGCTTCGGAAAGCAGGAAGCCGTCCGCCGGGACCACCTCTTTCAGGTATGGGCGTTGCGAACGATCGCGCCCGAAATGTTCCGGCAGCAGCCCGCCGTGCGAGACGTTATCGCTGATCTGGATGCCGCTGGTGTTCAGGGCGTACACGAACGTGCACTGGGGAAGTTCGCGAATCGATTCCTGGAGCACCCGGGACAACACCTCGCGGCTTGCCCAAACCGCTGGCAAACGTCGGGCGATTCGTTCCAGCGGATCATGCAACTCCTCCTGCAGCCGCAGTCGCTGGGTTTCCACCGTGTCTCGAAGCATGTCCATCTTTACCTCAATCTGTCCAATGGTTCGTCCGAACTCCGCCGATAGCCGTTCACTATCTTATGAATAATAATAATTATCTTTATCAACGAACAGCATCCGGGTAAAACAGTAGACGAGTGCGAAGCAGTTCTCTAGGAGGAATCATCATGATCAAGACCATTTCTTTCGGTATCGTCCATTTCGCGGTTGCGTTCGCGGTCGTGTTCGCACTGACGGGCAGCCTGGTCATCGGAGGCTTGGTGGCGTTGATCGAGCCGTTGGTGAACACTTTTGCCTATCACTTCCATGAGAAGGTCTGGGAGCGGATCCGCTCCCGAACAACGACAGGGAATGTCGTCTTGGGGACAGTTTTGACCCGATGAGCGTTCCGTTTGAAATCCGTGATGCGCGCGAGGTCGATGTCGCGGCAGTTAACGCGGTGATCGCGGCAGCGATCGATACCTGGGACTTGCCGGCTCGGGTAAAGCGCTTGGCGTTGCCCATGTACCGTTATACGCAGGAGGACCTCGGGCACCTCACCATCCGGGTGGTTGAACAGACTTCGAGCATCGTCGCCGTTGCGGCGTGGGAGCCAGCCAATCCGCGCGACCTGACCGGTCGGGTGTCCGGGGTTCTGCTGCACGGATTGTATGTCGATCCGATCCACCAGCGGCAAGGGTTCGCTACACGTTTGCTGGCGGACGGCGCCGATGCCGCACGAGCCCGGGGCGATGATGGCATTCTCGTCCGTGCGCAGGCCGACGCCGAAGGGTACTTCACACGCCTCGGTTTTGAGCGTCTGCCTATCCGCGACGAAGCCCGGGACTATGCCAAACGGCTCTGGTTGTCACTCTCATGAAGGCGCGTCTCTGGTAATGTAGGGGTTCGTCCAATCCTTGCGAGGCATGTCGATGAGCGATTCCCGCGAATGTCGTGTCGCGGTCTTCAGCGCGCAGAAGTATGACCGTATCTTTCTCACCCAGGCCGCGACCGACAGTAATGTGCAGTTCCACTTCCTGGAGCCCCGTCTGGAACTCGATACGGTGATACTTGCGCAGGACGCGACCGCGGTCTGCGTGTTCGTGAACGACCATCTGGACGCCGAGGTGCTGGCGGCACTGAAGGAGGCTGGTATCGATCTGGTGGCATTGCGTTGCGCGGGGTTCAACAACGTGGACCTGAAGGCTGCCGAGGAACTCGGCGTCCGGGTTGCACGAGTGCCGGCATACTCGCCGAGCGCGGTGGCCGAACATGCGGTGGCGCTTATCATGACCCTCAATCGCAAGACCCATCGGGCCTTCAACCGTGTGCGCGAGGGTAACTTTCTGCTTGATGGCCTGATGGGATTCGACCTGAACGGAGGCACCGTGGGCATTGTCGGTACCGGCCGCATTGGCCGTACCTTTGGTCGCATCATGCAGGGGTTCGGGTGTCGGGTTGTCGCATTCGACCCTTATCCGGATCCGGAGGTCGAGGAAATGGGTATCGAATATCTACCCTGGGATGCATTCCTCAGCCGTTGCGACATTATCAGTCTCCACTGTCCGCTGACGCCCGAAACGCATGGCATGGTCGATGCCGCTGCCATCGAACTGATGAAGCCTGGCGTGATGCTGATCAACACCAGCCGCGGGGCGATCATTGACACCCAGGCAGTCATCGCGGGCCTGAAGAGCGGGCGCATCAGCAGCCTTGGCCTTGATGTCTACGAGCAGGAAGAAAACCTGTTCTTCAAGGATCTTTCCGATGAAGTCATTCAGGACGATCTGTTTCAGCGCCTGTTGACCTTCCCCAACGTGTTGGTCACCGGGCACCAGGGGTTTCTGACGCGACAGGCGATGGAAGAGATCGCCCGTACCACCGTCGAAAACCTGCGTTGCCTCAGCAATGACGAGGGCTGCCTCAATCGGCTGGTTTGATCTGAAAGCATCGCGCAGGATGCCCACACGGATACCGCTACGGCGCTGAACTGCGTGTTTCCGGGCCTGGGACGGTGCAGCTCGCTGTGCTCATTGGCGCCCTGCGCGTCGCTGCCCGGCTGCAGGAGCCGCGGGACACAGCCGAATCGCAGCGTGACCCACCACGCGAAGCCGTCGGCAACCTTCTCAACCCGCGGCGGAAGGGGCTATTGGCTCCAGCGGTGCCGTGCCGCCGCGTAAAATGCAGGGTCGTTGCTCGTTGCGCCCTGGAGAGTGCATACAGAAGCCGCGAAACCAAGCGCGCGCTCCAGCGTGACGGGCCACGACCATCCCTCCAGTACTCCCAGAATCACCAAACTGGCGAAGGCATCACCGGCACCGACGGGGTCGCCAAGATCCTGCACCCGTGGCGCGGGGGCCTCGAACCGACTGCCATCGCTCAGGTGGATCGCCGCGCCTTCGGAACCGGCAGTCAGGATCACCGCCTCACGGACACACGCCGTCTCAATCAGCGACTCCACTCGCGACACATCGTTGTCACCCGCCACCAGTTCGCGCAATTCGTCCCTGTTCAGCTTCACGTAGTCGGCGTTGCGGATCAGATCCAGGACTCGATCGGGGCTATACCAGGGCTGGCGTAGGTTCACGTCCACGAAACGCCGTTGCGACTGCTCGGCAAGCCAGGAGCATGCGGAACCGCTGGGTTCCGCGCGCAATGCCAGGCTGCCGTGATACAGCAGTGCAACGGGAACCGGAACCGCCATTTGGATAGCCGATGCCTGAACATGGTCGTACGCTTGGTCGGGAAGGATGTCGTAACTTGGTTCCCCAGCCTGCAGTGCAACCTCCACCGTGCCAGTTGGCGCATCCGGGGCCACCAGCAGGGCGCGAGTATCCAGGCCGGCACCAACCATTGCGGCGCGCACACGCTGCCCATGATCGTCATTGCCCACCGCGCCGACGAACAGCGGGTCGGCGCCCAGCATTTTCAGGTTCCATGCGACATTGAAGGGAGCCCCCCCGAGTACATCGCTGCCGTCGGGAAAGCGGTCGAACAGCACCTCACCGAAGATCACCGGGCGATCGTCGAGCGTATCTCCAAGCATTTGCACTCTTCCTGTTCAGGAGTTCGTTAAACCTTTGGTATCCGGTCGGCGGCCAACCAGACGCGCTCTGGCGAGAAAGGCTGGCCCACACGGAAGATTCCAAGGTGGAGGACCATCCTGAACGCCAGGGTCTCCCGATGAGGCCAGTCCTTTTCCAGATTGCCATTCAGGGTTGGTGGGAGCGTGAGCCAAAAGAGTTGGTCGGGGCATCAATGATGCGGCCCTTCCCGGGCAGTTCGATTTCGATACCGACAGGAAGGTGGTCTGAAAGGCTGACATTGTAGACACGCATATCGCTGACGCTGAGATCCGGGGTCAGCAGGATGTGGTCGAAAACCCTTTGTGGGTCCCAGGAGGGATACGTCGCCGCGCTCGGCATCGGGTCCAGCAAGCCGGTGCGCGCGACGAGTTGCTTCAGTTCACGGCTGTCGGGATGGCAATTGAAGTCGCCCATTACGACCGCGTGCTGTTCGTGCGCGAGTTGTCCAGCGATGTAGTCCAGTTGTGATCGGCGTGCACGTCGGCCCAGGGCCAAGTGTACGAGAAACACTACCAGGGATTCACCGTTCGCGAGGTCAAAGCGGGCCTCGATCGCGCCGCGCCCGGGTATCCGCCCTGGCAGTCGGTGCATGACCACGCGCTCGGGTTCCATCCGAGTAAGTAACCCGAGCGAATGTTTGGCGAATGCCCCCAGATCCCGGTTGACACGGGTGAACGCATGCGGGAAACCGGCGCGCTCAGAGAGGTACGCGGTCAGATCCACATAATTGCTGCGCATGCTGCCGGCGTCCATCTCCTGTAACCCGACCAGATCGAAAGCCGAGATGAAGCTTGCCACGCGATCAAGATTCGCCATGCGCCCGTCAAATGGCAGGAAATGCTTCCAACTATTGGTTACATAGTGGTGAAGTCGCGACGACGGGATACCCACCTGGGCGTTGAAGCTGAGTAAACGTACCCGTCGCCGATCCCCCGGATCGGCTGCCGGCGACTCGATCGGCGGTAGACTGCCATTGGTTCCTTCCAGTCTGACTAGGGACACCCTGTTTCTCCGTGCGTCGTCTCAGGATGCGGTATGTCGGTTCGCCAACCAATCGATCTCGTTTCCCTAAGACGATGATAGGCCTCGGCCTTCAAATGAAGCCAAAGAATGCCCTGACAAGCAATGATCGACCTCACTGTCCCTCGGAGCACATCAAATCAGGAGTATTCCTTGATCAAATGATCCACGACCCGAAGCATGCCTTCGTGGCCTCCCGCCATGCCCGCCGAAACCATCGCCCGGCCGTCAACAACCATCGACGGAACGCCTTCTACCTGGAAAGCCTGAACCAGCAGCCCGGCCTCGCTGATCGCTTCGCTCACCGTCTGCGAGCGCATCGCGTCGCGGAACGCATCGGCATCGAGCCCGCGCTGGTCGATGAAGCGCAGGATAGCGCTTTCGGATCGCATGTTTCTTCCTTGGGCATGAATGGCATCGAAGAATGGCTGATGAACATCCTCGAGCACCCCCAACTCCACTGCGGCATAGTAGACCCTGGCATGGAGAGCCCAGAGATCGTTGAACGTTGCCGGCATGTGGCTGAATTCCACGTGCTCCGGCAAGTTCCGGCTCCATTCGTTGACCAACGGCTCGAACGTGTAGCAATGCGGGCATCCATACCAGAAAACCTCGACCACCTGGATACGTCCGGCGGGCAGGCCTGGGTCCACTCGCGGAATCAATTGCCGGTAATCAATGCCTCCGGTATAGGAGCGCGACAGAGCGGCACCAGAGGCCAGAAGGACACTGCCGCCGATCAAGGAGCCCACAAAACCACGTCGATTCATATCTGCATTTCTCCCTTGGGTGGTACGGTCGATGGTGGATCGAATGGTAGCCCGACACCACGGGTTACCGAAACCAGCTTTTTGGACGCGGGTAAACCGATTTCGTTCGATGCATTCCGGACATCATGGGCGGCCGTGATCGCCCTTTCCGGGCCGCAACATGAAAAAGGGTGGCCGAAGCCACCCTTTTTCATGTTGCGGAAGCCATTCGGTTATTCGGCGCGGAGACCGGCCATGTATTCCGAAACCGCGCGGATGTCGGCATCCGACATGCGCGCGGCCAGATTGCGCATCATCCGCCCGTTATCATTTGCCCGCTGCTCGCTGCGGAAGTACCGCAACTGGTCGGAGCTGTATCGCGCGTGCTGACCAGCGACAGCCGGAAACATTGCCGCCGGGTTACCCCGACCGGTAGCGCCATGGCATGCGCTACAAGCGGCAACGCCAGCAGCGGGGATTCCGCCCCGGTAAATGCGCTCGCCCCGTTCGGCGACGGTTTCATCGGCGGTGCCGGGGGATGTCTGTTGCCGGGCGTAGAATGCAGCCAGATCACGCATGTCCTGCTCATCCAGGTTGGCGACCTGGCCCAGCATCAGCGCGTTCTCACGACGTCCCGATTTGTAATCCATCAGTTGCTTGTAGGTATAGGATGCGTGCTGCCCGGCCAGCTTCGGCCACTCCGGGTTCACGCTGTTACCATCGCTGCCGTGGCAGGCCGCGCAGGCCTGGGACAATTCCTGGCCACGGTTCGGATCACCCGCCTGCAGTCCCAAGGGTAACGCCAGCATGATGAAAAGGACCGCGAAGAGGCTTGAACGCACGTAGTTCATAATGAGTGATACTCCAGCTTGAAATGCACGAGCCGGCCACGCCGGACCTTGTGTCCCCGGACGCGGGGGAATCAAAATAAGGGTCGCACTATATAGCATATGCGCCCGTACCCGGCAAAGAATCCATACCGGCATGCTCCGGCACAGGAAGACCATGCATAATCCGTTCAGCGAGGCCCAGTTCGTTCTAGGCGCCACCCGTATCGCCCAATTGCCGACTGAACGGGCTCCGGAAGTTGCGTTCGCCGGGCGGTCCAACGCCGGAAAATCCAGTGCGCTGAATGCCCTCTGCGGGCGGCGTGCTCTGGCGAGAGTCAGCCGCACGCCGGGCCGTACCCAGGAGATCAACGTCTTTCAACTCCCGCCCGACGGGCGATGGCGGCTGATCGACCTGCCGGGTTATGGCTATGCGAAGGTTCCACCGGCCCAACGAGCTCATTGGGATCGCT
>SLHN01000090.1 GCA_007136145.1 Thioalkalivibrio sp. | reverse complement strand
CGGCGTTGTAGAGCAGGCTGTCCGGCTCGGCAGTGCAGAACGCCTTCACCAGATCGCCGAACTGCTGACCGATTTCGGGTCGGTCGGTGGGCACGGTCAGACCGCGCTTGGTCAGCGAAAACTCCGCAAGCGGCGCGACAATCGCACCGAGCCGGTCGGCATCGTTGGCGATCTCGGCAGCAGCCTGTTCACAGGTCAGATGCACCACATCTTCGAAAGTGTAGGCCTGCTGCGCGGATACGGCGGTCGATAGCGCGATCAGGATGCTCGCGGATAAGGCTGCAATGGGGTATTTCACGGAAAGACTCCTATCAGTTGGTTCGTGCACGAAAATGATCTCTGGGTCAGCGACGACGGCCGATTAGCGCGCCGCCCGCGGCACCATAGACTCCACCCCTGACCGCACCGCTGACACCGTCGGTGAGCAGGCCGACGCCGGCGCCCACCGCCGCACCGGTTGCGGCACCGCTGCGTGCTTCCTGGCTTTCGGCCATTGCACCGACCCCACCGCCAATCAGACCACCGCGGACCGCGCCGCCGAGGCCGTCGGTCAGCAACCCGACGCCGGCGCCCACTGCGGCACCCGTCGCGACATCCGCCACCGCGTGAGCACTACCCAGTAACACTCCGAGCGCCAGCGAAACGACGACCAGTTTTTTCATCAGCATCTTCTCTCACCTCTTTATGAAACGTTGAAAAGACCGTCACGATTCGTTTGCCAGACGCCTCTTGGCTGACCTTGCGGGCGGAAGACCTGAACGGCCTCGTGGCGCCCATTTGGAACGCGCCTAGTGTTCCAGGCCGCGGTTGTACTCCAAGTCACCCTTGGTATCGAGCACCTCCGGAACGGAGATCGTCACTGGCAGCAGTCGGCTTCGATCCAGCACTTGATCCAGCTCGGCCAGCGGTTCCCCACCCTTCGCCGGCGCACCCTTGCCGAGCACGAAATCCGCCAGCTCGGGCCGCGTGACAGCGACGTGTGTGGCTGCTTCCGCAGTCGACATCGGAGATCACCAGCACGCTGTTGCGCAGTTCCACACGCCTGATCTGTGGGTCGCCCTCGGCTGCGATGGTGAAGACCAGCCGCTGGCCGTCGGCCTTGCGTGGATCGACTAGGTAGCGCAGGAACTCAAGGTTCTGCTCGGCCGGGATGGCCACCAGGTCTTCGGCTCGCGGCGTGCCGAGAAAGGCGCGCAGTCCGGCCATGGTCTGCGGCTGCCCCTGCACCAGCAACCGGCCCTCCATCTCCAGCGCCTCGGTGATGTAGAAGCCACGCGCGTTGGCCGAGCGCCCGGGCAACGGTCGCGCGCGCCTGGCGTGCGACCGCGTCGGCGGGATCGAGCCTCAGCAGCGGTGAGGTGAGCTTGAGTGTCCAGCGCCAGTTCGCAAACCCCCCGTCGGTCGCCGCCTGCGCGGCCATCTCTTGCACCGCCGCGCGGCCACCGATGGCCTGCACCATGCGTTCGGCTTCTTCCTTGAGCGAAAGCGGGTTGATCTGGTAGACGTCGCCGTCGAACCAGCCGACGTTGGCGTTGTAGACCTGCCGGACGTGGCTCTCGACCTGCCCATAGCCCTCGCGCGACTCGCGCAGGTGGCGCGGCATATGGATGGACTCCGCCGCCTCGCGGGGGCCCAGGCCGCTGGCCACCAGGCGCAGGGCCTGATCATGGATCAGTTGAGTGGAGTCTACCGAGCGCTCCAGCGCTTCCCGCACCACCGCCTCGCCCCGGAGGGTGACGTTGTGGATATCCAGCAGGATCTCGGCATTCTTGGACTCGGCCCAGCGCGCGTCGTTGAGGAGGACCTCGGGATCCCGGTAAGGGCCACCGCGCAGCGTGTAGATGTTATAGATGGTGTCGATCACCAGGAAGTTGGTCACCATCAGCCGGCGCTCCGGGAAGTAGAAGGCGACGCTGTCGGTGGTGTCGGTCCGCATCGGCGCGACCTGGATGGGTTCGCCGGTGTCGACAATGATCCAGCCGTTCGGCGCCTGGATAGCGAAGCTGTGCGCGATGCCCCAGCCGCGCAGGGCATACACACCAGGCGCGACGGGCTCGGCGACTTTCGATTCCGTCATGCCCAGTCGCGGGTTGACGCTGAGCGCCGTGGGTGTGGTGATGGCGCCGTTGGGCCCTGTTACGGTCTCCATGGTCAACGACTGGCTGTGCCAGGAGGCCTGCGCCCCCGCTTCTCGGTTGTTGTCCACGGCATCGGCAGCCATGGCAACGGGGTGCGTTCCAAGTGCAAGCACAGCGAAGAGAAAGGTGGCGTGCGACTTTCGGAAAAGCATTGGGGCTAGCTCGTCATTCGGCATGGACCGGTTGTTCAGCATCGACTTGGCGTCGACACGCTCGTGGATTGCGGAATCAGATAGCACGATGCAGGGACGCACTTTGTGCAAAATGGCACAATTGCGGTCGCACCCCGTTACTTTTTGCGATGAGTCACCATGGCCAAGACCCCGGACCCGACCGTTCCCACCGGCTTCCCGGTCCGCGGGTGGTTCGCGGAAAGCGATCCGAGCTTTCGGCGCGAGATGCTCGCGCTGGCCCGTCCGAAGTCCTACGCAGCCGGTAGCGTGATCTACCAGGCGGGCGACCCTGGACGGGACGTTTTCGGAGTCCGCTCCGGGGTGGTCACCTTGACGGGCAAGTTCACCCACCCCGACGCGGTGCTCCTGCACATGCTGCGGCCTGGAGAATGGTTCGGCACCGTGCCGGTGCTGGTCGAACGGAGTCGTCGCATCACCGCCATCGCGAGAACTGATGTCGAACTCCTGCGGGTGCCGGGCGACCAACTGCGAGCACTGCTGCGAAGTCACCCGGAGTGGGTTATCGAGCTTGGGCGCGACCTTGCGTATTACATGGACCTCGGGATGCAGACCGCTAGCGACCTGTTGATCCGCAATGCCTCGGCACGTTGCGCGGCCGTTCTGCTGCGGTTGGCGGGCCGGCGCTGGGCCTCGGGTCCGGATGCCGACCTGCCTTCCGAAATCCCGGCTTCGCAAACCGAGCTGGCAATGCTCTGCAACCTCTCCAGGAATACGTTCAGCCGCGTCGCGAAAGAGTTCACGAACCGACAACTCGTGACCCTCAGCTACAGGTCGTTGACTGTAGACGACCCTGCGCGACTGCGTGAGGTCGCCGATGCCGGTTGAAAACGAAGTCCCAATTCCCCGGGGCTTCGCGGTATGGAGCGCGGCCATTACTCCAGGCTTTTGCTGTACTTCAAGCCCCGCCTGGCATCCCGCACCGCCAGCTTGATCGGCAACGGCAGCCGGGTTCGATCCAACACGCGATCCAAGTCGGTCAGCGGCCCGTCGTGCTTCTCCCCCCCACGAAATCCGCCAGCTCCCGTCGTGTCAGATCGACGCGACTTGACCCACGGGACGACCTGCCTCCAACGTCAGCTTTATTTCCGACTCCAGCCTCCCATCTTCTTTTCCTTCCCGGTGGTGACTCCCGGTGTGCTGGCCGCTACCATTCTGCCTTCGGGCTGCTGGATGAAAAGCTAGGACGCAGGATGGCTGCGTACCAGGCGACCCCCTGGTCCTCCATGCCCTGTCCTTCATCGACGTCGGGCGTGAAATGGTGCCGTCCGGCGACAGGGTCGAAGAAACGGTAGATTGGGCCGGCGCCGGGCTGATGCGCGACAAAAGCGCCAAAGGCGAGGCCCTCCGCAGCCCAGTCACTATCCACCGCGGCAAGCTGAGACCACTCCTCCGGGTCGGTGGTGTAGATTCGATTACCGGTGTCGGCATGATAGAAGCTGCGTACTTCCGCGACACCCGGGCGCGCCATCTCGTTCGGGAAATCGACACCAACCGCGACCCAGCCCGCACTGACCAAGCCCTGGGCCTCAATAGTGCTAGTGGTAAAGCGATCTGCGCGCTGGGCATGCCGCAGACGGAAAACGACGGGCATGTCGTCGTCTAGGTCATATCGGTCGAGATCCTGCTCGGCATAGCTGACGGTGCGCGGTTCATCCAAGCTGACCCACACCGGCTGCATCTGGGGCTGCGCGGGCTCGGTGTAGGTGGTATCTGGATCGGGCGTCCGACCCGGCCCACCGGGGTTGTAGATATCGACGTAGCTGGGCACCGAGGAGGTGGGTATCTCGACCGCGTAGATACTGGCCACGGCCTGCTCATCGCCCTTCAGGATAATGTCGAAATAGTTATCGTGATCTTCAACGTAATAGGCGCGATTGCCTTGATTGTCCCCTGGTGCGCCGAGCTCGGCGATGCCAACCACCTCCAGCCAGCCGTTGCCCAGGTCGTATTGCGTTCCGGCTTCGCTGATGAGCACCGAGCCGCCTTCAGCGTGTATGGCATGCAACCGGAAAAAATGTTCGAAATCATCCGGCAGAAGGCCGGAAACCCCATCTGGAGAGAACCCGCCGGAGGTAAACAGCCGCAGCCGGAACTGCGCATCGTCACCAAAATGCGAATAGCCGTCATTCGGGAAAGACCCCGTGAGCGCCAAGGGAGGAAAGTCGCCGACCGAGGAAAAGCGGCTGAGCTTTGCGCCCACCAGACTGGGTCCAGCGAGGTAGGGGTTGCTGCTTGACTGAGTGAGACCTGTCAGGGAGACGGGTCCGTCCGGGCCTACGGCCATCAGTGGCGCGTCTCCCTCAACGATCTCGATCCCGATGGGATAAATTGCCCCGGGCTGACCGGGCAACAGGCGATTGCCGAACTCACCGAACACAACCACCACATGACGTTCGTTGTAGTCATAGTTCGGATTGAGGGCAGCCGCGGTCGGGAACACCACCTCACCGGTGTTAAGCGTCATGGCAATGTTCGAAGGCGACACGGTACTTGGCAGAATCGGCCAGCTAAACACGATGGGCAGTGCATCGGCGAATTCGACCCACGCACCAAACCCGACCATAACGATCCCGATCGGGCTGCTTCCCGAAGTGAGATTGCGCATCGGTGGCACAGGGTCGAGCCCAGCCCAGTCGAGATTGACACCCGCGCCGGCCTCGACCGCTAACGACAGGTTGTCCGCGTTCAACAGACCCGGTATGCCCTGGATGCCCTCGAACCCGAACCCGGCTGAAAGAATGCTCGGCTCGTCTTCCCACAAATCAGCGTTGATCAGGACATCTCGGCGCAGTTGCAGATAGGCTGGCACCATCGTCGGGTCGATCAATGGCGGTGCGGCACCATTCCCTCCCGTGTCATTGCTGCCACGACATCCAGCCATCATCCCGGTGAGAATCACGACGAGGAACCCCACCATTACCGAGCGTGAAGACCACATTTCCCTACCCCCCTAGGTTTTTGCTATCCAGTCTGGCCTTGATTCACTATCAGCAACTCGCGGGGCAATTCACGCCAGGCGGTTGGGTTACGGAGCCTCGTTAGCGCTGATTCCGAGAGCCGCCTTCGTAGTATCCGCGAGGTTACCTCGAATCCATGGGACCAGCTTATCAAACCCCATGGGCTTGGCAATGTGAAACCCCTGAAAGACCTCGCAGCCATAACTATCCAGCAGATCAAACTGTTCACGGCTTTCGACACCCTCCGCCACTACCTTGATGCCCATTTCACTGGCCATGGTGATCACGCCCTTGCACACGGCGGCGTCCCTCCTCTCGGAGAGCACGCTATCGACAAAGCTCTTGTCGATCTTGACGCTATGCACGGGTAGATCCTTCAGGTAACTGAAGCTGGAATAGCCGGTGCCAAAGTCATCGATGCTGGTGGCGATACCTCTGCTTTCCAGCTCGCGAAGAATTTCGATAGCCCCCTCGCTATTGCGCATCAGGATATTCTCGGTGAGCTCCAGCTCCAGAGACGTCGCCGGAAGACGGGTACCAACCAGAACCTCGCTCAGGGCCTCAAGAAAGCCCGGCCGGTGGAACTGGAGCGGAGACAGGTTCACTGCCATGCGCCCTTGAAGTATGCCCATATCCAGCAGTCTCCTCGCATCCAGACACGCCTGAGTCGTGACCCAGCGCCCCAGGTGGATGATTTGTCCAGTCTCTTCCGCGACCGGAATGAACTCCGCAGGGGAGACCATGCCCTTGGATGGATGTTTCCAGCGAACCAGAGCCTCCAGGCCACAAATCCGTCCATGTTGATCGACTTGGGGCTGATAATGCAGGAAGAACTGGCTGGCCTTGATTGCGTCTTGTAACTCATTCCGCAGGGTCATCCGCCGGGAGAGCTTTTCGTCCAGGTCATAGGAGTAGACAACATAAGTATCTTTTCCCTGCTGCTTCGCCTTGTACATAGCCATGTCTGCCTGCTGTAGCAGCCTGGCGGGGACATCGAGGTCATCCGTGAGAAAGCTGATCCCTATACTGCCGGTTACGTAGAGTTCATGAGGCCCGACCCTGTGTACTTGTCCGACCTCGCTGAGGACACAGTCTGCCATCAGTTCGGCGTCTTGCTGGGTCGCCAGATTGGGCAGCAGCAAAACGAATTCATCGCCACCGAAGCGGGCAAGTGTATCGGTACTCCGTATAACACCCTGCAAACGTCGAGCTACGCTGATTAGCACTTCGTCGCCGATGCGATGACCCAGCGTATCGTTAATGGGCTTGAACTCATCCAAATCGATGAATAGGACTGCAAGCTGCTCACCATTGCGTTTTGCCAGCGCAATGTCGTGCTCAAGCCGGTCCTCAAAGAGTGAGCGGTTGGCAAGCCCAGTCAGCACATCGTGGGTCGCCTGGTACGCGAGTTGCCTCTCCTGCTCCCGCTTTTCCGACACGTCTTTCATGATCGCCGTATAGTGGGTGACGGTGCCCTCATCGTCTTTAATCGGGGTAAGGGAGAGCTGGTTCCAGAAAAGTGCGCCATCCCGCCGATAGCTTTTGACAGTAAAGCTTTTGGCCTCCCCTGTAGCGACGATCCGCCTGATCTGCTCGATGTCTTCGGACTTCGCTAGTGACCCGGCTATTGCGGAAAAGGAGCTGCCCAGTACTTCTCCGTAGCTGTAGCCTGTCATTTCGGAGAAAGCAGTGTTGGTAAAGACAATAGGCGCAGCCTCACTTCTGACGTCAACGACCAGAACCGAACTGTCACTCGCTTCCAGACTTTTCGTCAGTAGCCGCTGGTTTTCCTGGACCTGCAGCCGTTCAGTGACGTCCTTGACTGCGGCATATAGGCCGATGACAGTCGCGTCGACCAGTACCGGAACAAACGCACATTCGTAATTTCGGCAGACGCCGTCCGCATTACGAAATGCCACACTAAAGGTCTGTGCAGCGCCTGCAATAGTTGCCTTGAATGCGGCATCAAAGGTGCGATAATCACGTTTGCTCATGGCGTCGGAGCAAAGAACATCGTGATAGGACAGCACCCCTAGATCCTGATCGGATAGCCCAGTGATAGCCTTCGCCTTTCCATTGAGCAAGACGTAGCGGCCGTCCTTCGAGAATTCGAAGGCGGCATCGGGTGACTGAAAAAAGAGGGAGCGGAAGCGCTGCTCCTCGATGCTAAGCTCGCGGGATCTTTGTCGCTGCTGCGCAGCGAGGCTTCGACCGATGGCCAGCAGGTAGCTCACGAACAAACCGAAAATCAGTATACCAGGGACTAGAGCCCCCGGTAGGCTGAGCATACTGACAGGGCCCCCGATAGCAGTAAGGCCAAGGGTCGGTCCGCCGGGGACACTTGCCGTCGCATGACCATAGATTTCCTGGTGGCTCCCGCGGGTTATTCCCATGGAATTCGGTGAGGATTCGAGCACTGAAGTTACGCTGATTTCGAGTTCATCGTCTGGCAAGCGTGGCATCAGCGACAGAAGGTGTTGTATGTCGAACGCAGCAAAAAACAGCCCTCCCTCAGGGCCATCTGGCGCAACCATCAGT
>SLHN01000132.1 GCA_007136145.1 Thioalkalivibrio sp. | reverse complement strand
TGGAAACGCTTGGGCGCCGAGAGAAGGCGCATCTTGCCGACGCCGACGTCGGCGAGGATCTGGGCGCCGATGCCGTACATGCGCCAATCGGCCGACGTCTGTACCTGTGGGCGCAGGTCGGCATGCCCGCTTTCGAGTTCGTGCAGGCGGCGGATCAGCACTTCGGCCGACTCCGGCTTGCGCAGCACCACGGCGACTCCCGAACCCGCCTCGTCGATCCGGCGCAGGGCATCGTCCAGCGGCCAGCCGCAGTCGGGGCCGGCGAAACCCAGGGTATCGCAGATCGTCTGTTCGAGATGCACACGTACCAGGGTCGGGTCGCCCGGTTTCGGATAGCCCCGCACGAGCGCGAAATGCACCCCGTGATCGACCTCGTCCTGAAAGCCGATCAACCGGAACTCGCCGTGCGCGGTCGGCAGATCAACCTCCGCCACACGACGCACCGTTTTCTCGTTCTCGATCCGGTAGCGAATCAAGCCCTCGATGGTTCCCATCTTCAAGCCATGCGCGGCACAGAAGCGTTCGAGGTCCGGACGCCGTGCCATGCTGCCGTCCTCGTTCAGGATCTCGACGATCACCGCCGCCGGTTCGGCCCCGGCGAGGCGCGCGAGATCGCAGCCCGCCTCGGTGTGGCCGGCCCGCACCAGCACGCCCCCCGGCTGCGCCATCAGCGGAAACACATGGCCCGGTTGCACGACATCGGCCGGCGTTGCGTTGGGTGCCACGGCGGTGCGAATCGTATGCGCGCGATCGTACGCGGAAATCCCGGTCGTCACGCCTTCCGCCGCCTCGATCGAGACCGTGAAGTTGGTGCCGTGCGAATCGTTGGTGTCGGTCACCATCAGCGGCAGCGCCAACTGCCGGCAGCGCTCGCGGGTCAGTGTCAGGCAGATCAGGCCACGACCATACTTGGCCATGAAATTGACGTCCTCGGGGCGCACATGCGAGGCGAGCATCAGCAGGTCGCCCTCGTTTTCACGGTCTTCGTCATCGACGATGACAACCATGCGCCCGGCGCTCAATTCGGCGAGGATTTCCTGGGTACTGGCAAATTCCATGTCTTCGTTCCGTCGTTGGCCCGGGCGGCTTCAGTCGCGCGTGCCGGAGTGATTGGGAAAGCCCTGCTCGGCCAGCCAGGATTCGGACACGCGGCTACCCGCGCCGGAGTGCGCCGCACGATCGCCCAGCATCAGCCGTTCCAAGTAGCGCGCCACGAGGTCGACCTCGAGGTTCACGCGGGTTCCGACCTTGTAGACCGAGAACCGGGTGAGGTCCCAGGTGTGCGGAATGATGTTCACGTCAAAGACCGCGCCATCGACGCCATTGACGGTGAGGCTGGCACCGTCGATGGTGATCGAACCCTTCGCGGCGATATAGCGGGCCAGTGCATCCGGGGCCCGGAAATGCACCCGGGTCGAACGCGCATCGGGGCGCATCGACAGCAGCTCGCCGACACCGTCGACGTGACCGGAAACCAGATGTCCGCCGAGACGCGTGCTCAACGTCAGCGCGCGTTCCAGGTTGAGCCGGTCGCCAATGCCCAGGTCGCCGAGCGTGGTCACGCCCAGGCTTTCGCGACTGACATCGGCGGAAAACTGGTCGTTGTCGAGCGCGGTGACGGTCAGGCACACGCCATTGACGGCAATCGAATCGCCCAGTCGTGTATCCGCAAGGTCCATGCCCGGCGCGCGCACTTTCAGACGCAGGTCGCCGCCGCGCGGTTCCATCGCGGCGATGGTACCCAGTGTCTCTATGATTCCGGTGAACATCCTGCTCGCCACCCGCTCAGTTAAGTAGGCCAAAAACCGCCGAACCGTAAATGATACCGGGTCGCGGCGCGTGGGACCATGCGACCAGAGGGCCGACCTACATCGTGGCGACGGGTAGCGGATAGGCGCGCAGGCGCAGAGCGTCCCCGACGCGATCGCAGGCAAAGATATCGAGTTCCGCGCGCTCGGCCATCCGCTGCAGCGGCCAGTCCAACAGTGGTCGGGCACCCGAACCCATCAGGCATGGCGCAAGATAAAACAGCCACTCGTCGACCAGGCCACGGCGAGCCAACGCCCCGGCAAGACCGGAACCGGCTTCCGCATGCAGTTCGTTTACCTCGCGCTGCCCCAGAAAATCGAGCACGGCCGCCAGATCAAGCAGCCCATCGCCCCCCGCCGCAACTGCGACCATCTCCGCGCCACGGGCACGCAGGGCTTCCGCCTTGTCGGAAGCCGCGCGTTCCTCCGTGGTCAGGATCCATACCGGTCCCCCATCGAGCAGGCGCGCCGAGCGCGGGGTTTGCAGTCGCGAATCGACGACCACCCGCGTTGGTTGGCGTACCCTTTCTCCGACTCGCGCGGCGAATGCAATCGGATCGACCCCATCATCCGCAAGCAGTTCGTGCGGCGTCAGACGAACGGTAAGATGCGGGTCGTCGGCCAGCACGGTGCCGCTGCCGGTCAGGATCGCACCGGCACGCGCGCGCCAGTGCTGGACGTCGCGGCGCGCGGGTGCACCGGTGATCCATTTCGATTCCCCGGACGCCATTGCGGTTCGCCCATCGAGGCTGGACGCGAGTTTGACCCGGACCCATGGCCGGCCGCTCCGCATGCGGCGAACGAAGCCAGGATTCAATGCGCGTGCCTCGACCTCCAGGATCCCGGACTCCACCGCAATGCCGGCGTCACGCAGTCTGGTCAGACCACGACCCGCCACCAATGGGTTGGGGTCCTCCATCGCGACGACGACGCGCGCGACACCCGCGGCGATCAGCGCATCGGCACAGGGCGGTGTACGACCATGGTGCGAGCAGGGCTCAAGGGTGATGTAAACGGTCGCGCCACGCGCAAGGTCTCCGGCGGCGCGCAGCGCGTGAATCTCGGCATGAGGCTCGCCCGCTCGCCAATGCGCGCCTTCGCCAACGATGCCACCATCGCGAACCACCACGCTCCCGACACGCGGATTGGGATCGGTGGTATACAGGCCCAGCGCTGCCAGTTGCAGCGCGCGTCCCATGAAACCCTGATCGTTCACGCGTCGGGTTCCGTCGGCGGCACGGCCTCACTCTCCTCAATCAAGCGCAGCTGCGAGCGGCGCATTTCCGGGGTGAGATCCTGCTCAAGTCGTTCGATCGCCTCGCGAAACGACTGCACGTTGGCGAAACTCAGGTAAATCGACGCGAACCGGATGTAGGCAACCTCGTCGAGCCCGCGCAGTTCCTCCATCACCCATTCGCCGATACGATCGGATGGAATCTCGCGCGCCCCGTAGGCGGCGAGCCGGCGCTTGATACGGTCGATCGCGGCCTCGACCTCGTCGGTGCTTACCGGGCGCTTGTGCAACGCAAGCCGAAGACCACCACGCAGTTTGTCCTCATCGAACGCGACCCGCTCGCCACTGCGCTTCACCACCCTTGGCATGCTGAACTCGGCCCGCTCGAAGGTGGTGAAACGGGCACCACAGGCCTGGCATTCGCGGCGACGCCGGATTTGCTCCTGCTCGGAGCCGGCGGCTCGCGAATCGACGACGCGAGTATCGTCGGCGCCGCAGGCCGGGCAACGCAACGTTCAGTCCTATTCGCCGGAATCGTAGACCGGAAACCGGGCACAGAAGTCAAGCACCTTGTTGCGCACGGTCTCGATCACGGTGCGGTTCTCGTGGTCGTCCAGCACATCGGCAATCCAGTTCGCGAGTTCACGGCACTCCTGCTCGCCGAAACCGCGGGTGGTCACCGCCGGAGTACCGATACGGATACCGCTGGTCACAAATGGTGGCTGCGGATCGTTCGGAACGGAGTTCTTGTTGACCGTTATGTTGGCCGCACCCAGCGCCGCATCGGCAGCCTTGCCGGTAATACCCTTGTCGATCAGGCTCAGCAGAAAGAGGTGGTTATCGGTGCCACCCGACACTACCTGGTAACCGCGCTCCATCATGGTCGCAGCCATGGTGCGCGCGTTCGCGACTACTTGTCGCTGGTAGGCCAGGAACTCCGGCTCCATGGCCTCCTTGAATGCGACTGCCTGGGCGGCAATCACGTGCATCGCTGGTCCGCCCTGAGTGCCCGGGAAAACTGCAGACTGGAGTCTGCTCTCGATTTCCGGATTGGACCGCGCAAGGATAAGGCCGCCGCGTGGGCCACGTAAGGTCTTGTGGGTGGTCGAGGTGACCACGTCGGCGTACGGCACGGGACTGGGGTACACATTGGCGGCGACCAACCCCGAAACATGCGCCATGTCGACCATCAGGTAGGCGCCAACCATGTCGGCGATGGCTCGGAACCGCGACCAGTCCACGGTTCGCGAGTAGGCTGAAAATCCGGCCACGATCAGCTTGGGGTGGTGTTCCAGTGCCAGCCGCTCGACCTGATCATAGTCAATCAGTCCCTCGTCGTTGATGCCGTATTGAAACGACTTGTATAACGTCCCGGAGAAGTTGACTCCCAAGCCATGAGTCAGGTGCCCCCCGTCGGCCAGCCCCATGCCCAGAAGCGTATCACCCGGATCCAGCAAGGCCATGTAGACCGCTGCATTGGCCTGTGAACCGGAGTGCGGCTGGACGTTCGCATAGGCGGCCCCATAGAGCTTCTTCGCCCGCTCGATCGCGAGGTTCTCGGCAATGTCCACGTACTCGCAGCCACCGTAGTAACGCTTGCCCGGGTAGCCTTCCGCGTACTTGTTGGTCAACACCGTCCCCTGCGCCTCCATCACCCGGGGGCTCGCGTAGTTTTCCGAGGCAATCAGCTCGATGTGTCTTTCCTGACGGCGCGATTCGTTCTTGATCGCTGTCCATAGTTCGGGATCGTAGCCGTCGATGCTCATTTGGTTGGAAAACATTGCGGAAACTCCAGGGTAGAGATTCGTGAGGGAAAATCGGGGATGCGTAATATACTCGATTACGGACCGGTTTGTAGGTAACGCGGGAGGACGGGGGTGATGGCCGTACTGGTCGGCCCTGGTCTGGGGCGGCTCCCCAGCGCCTTCACGCAGGGGTCTGCCGGGAACCGGGGAAGCAAGCCATTGCGCTGCACAAAAGACCTGCCTCTTGGTCGCCGAAGATCACGGCCATTTGCCATCAGCAGGCGAATCGCGCTTGAATCAGCGTTCCGGCACGAATCACGAATGGAGGTAACTGGAATGCATCGATCAATCGCAGGCAGGCTGCGCGCTGTCGCCGTCGCGTCCATAGCGGGGTTGGCGATGGCCTTGTCTGCCCAGGCCGACCAGCGCTTCATCACCATCGGCACCGGAGGCGTCACCGGAGTCTACTACCCCACCGGGCAGAACATTTGCCGGCTCGTGAATCGGGACCAGGCAATGCATGGCATGCGCTGCAACGCCGAGAGCACCGGTGGTTCCGTATTCAACCTGAACTCCATCTCGACCGGCGAAATGGACTTCGGGGTCGCACAATCCGACTGGCAGCATCACGCCTATCACGGCACCGACCGCTTCGCGGAACAGGGAGCCGACACCGAACTGCGAGCGGTGTTTTCGCTACACCCCGAACCCTTCACTGTCGTTGTCCGCGCCGACAGTGGCATCGAGACTTTCGAGGACATCGTCGGCAAGCGGGTCAATGTCGGCAATCCCGGCTCCGGGCAACGCGGCACCGCAGAGCGACTGATGGCAGAGTATGGCTGGAGCATGGATGACTTCTCGCTGGCCTCGGAACTGCCCTCCCGCGAGCAGGGCCAGGCGCTCTGCGACAACCGCATCGACGTGATCCTGTTCACCGTCGGTCACCCGTCGGCGGCGATCCAGGAACCGATCGCCACCTGTGGAGCCCGGATCGTTTCGGTGGCCGGCCCCGTGGTGGACAAGCTGGTCGACGAAACGCCCTATTATTTCCGCGCCACGCTGCCGGCCGGAATGTACCCGGGGCAGGACAACGAAATCGAGACCTTCGGCGTCGGAGCGACCCTGGTCACCTCGACCCGGACCAGCGACAACGCGGTCTACCACCTGACCCGCGCGGTGTTCGAGAACTTCAGGACGTTCAAGGGCATGCACCCGGCGTTCGCGGTGCTGGAGCCCGAGAACATGATCAGCCAGGGTCTGTCCGCGCCGATGCACGAGGGAGCGCTTCGCTACTACCGCGAAGCCGGGATGATGCAGGACTGACCGCTTCCAGCAGCTTCTGACACATGATCGGCGGGCGCAGGAGCCGGGAGATCAGCCCGGTCGAGACCGAGGCGCTGGTCGAGCACATGGAAACCGGGGCGCGTCGCCCCGGTTCTTCGACCCGGCTGCTCATCTACCTGACGGCCCTGAGCTGGTCGCTGTTCCAGCTCTGGATCGTCTCGCCACTGCCCTACTCTTTGGGCTTCGGGGTCGTTCCCGAGACCCAGGCGCGATCGATCCATCTCGCCTTCGCGGTATTCCTTGCGTTCCTGCTATTCCCGGCGCGCCGGCCTTCGGCCCGTGGGCCGAATTTCGCAGCAGCCTTTTATCTGATCCTCGGCCTCGGGCTCTGGCTTTTGGCGTGGCAGCAACACCAGGCCGAACAACCCTGGGTCCCGGTCTACCTGCTGATGGGGGCGACCGCCATTACGCTGGCCTGGCCCGCCTGGCGGGTGGCACCGCTGGAACGCATCCCGCCAGTGGACTGGCTGCTGGCGCTCGCAGCGGCCCTCGCGGCGGGCTACCTGTTCCTGTTCCATCAGGAACTCGCACAGCGCCCCGGCCTGCCGCAATTCGCGGACATGCTCGCGGCCGGCATGGGAATGCTGCTACTGCTGGAGGCCACTCGCCGCGTCCTCGGACCGGCCCTGATGGTCATCGCCGGAATTTTTCTCATCTACACCTTTACCGGTCCCTGGATGCCAGACATGCTGGCACACCGCGGCGCGTCGTTCGGCCGGGCGATGTCGCAGCAGTGGCTGTCCAACGAAGGGGTGTTTGGCATCGCCCTGGGCGTGTCGACCAGTTTCGTGTTCCTGTTCGTGCTCTTCGGCGCCTTGCTGGAGCGAGCTGGCGCCGGTGGTTATTTCATCCGGGTTGCCTTTTCGCTTCTGGGGCACTTGCGTGGAGGCCCCGCCAAGGCCGCGGTGGTCGCGTCAGGGCTTACCGGTGTGGTCTCCGGGTCCTCGATCGCCAATGTGGTGACCACCGGCACTTTCACCGTGCCGCTGATGAAACGTACCGGCTTCTCTAGCGCCAAGGCCGGCGCGGTGGAAGTGGCGAGTTCGGTCAACGGTCAGCTGATGCCGCCGGTAATGGGCGCGGCCGCTTTCCTGATGGTCGAGTACGTGGGCATTCCCTACGTGGAGGTGATCAAGCACGCGTTCCTACCGGCACTGATTGCCTACATCGCGCTACTCTATATTGTTCACTTGGAAGCGATGAAGGCAGGGCTGCAGGGTTTGCCCCGGCGCCACACGACCGGCCCGGCGCGCGCGCTGTTGAACCTGGGCCTGTCGGTTAGCGGCGTGCTGGTACTCGCTGGCATCGTTTACTATGGCCTGGGCTGGATCAAGACGGTCGCCGGCGATCACTCGTTCTGGGTGATCAGCACATTGATCGGAGCGACCTATTTCCTGCTCCTCTGGCTGGCCAGCCGCGTCCCCGATGCGGACGCGGAAATGGACCCGAACGTCACCGAGGTTCCCGATCCGGGACCGACTATCCGCGGCGGTCTGCACTTCCTGTTGCCGGTGGTGGTGCTCGTTTGGGCACTGGTGGTGGAACGACTGTCACCGGGTCTGTCGGCCTTCTGGGCGGTCCTTTTCCTGGTCGGGATCCTCTTGACTCAACGCCCATTGACCGCGTTCTTCCGCGGCCAGGGAAACAACTATCGCCGCGCCGTTGCCGACGGGATCGTGGAACTCGGGGACGGCCTGGTGCAGGGGGCGCGCAACATGATCGGCATCGGCGTCGCAACCGCCGCTGCAGGGATCATTGTCGGCACGGTCGCGATGACAGGCATCGGCCTGGTGATGACCGATCTGGTCGAGTTGCTCTCCGGCGGCAACCTGATGCTGATGCTGCTGCTGACCGCGGTGATCTGCCTCGTCCTCGGCCTCGGACTGCCCACCACCGCGAACTACATCGTCGTCG
>SLHN01000165.1 GCA_007136145.1 Thioalkalivibrio sp. | reverse complement strand
TCGCCGGTGACCGTCAAGGTCACATCAACCAACAGGATTGGGTTGGTCCCGTCGTTGGTGTCGAAGCAGACACCGGCCTGGTAAGTTCCCGGGAGTGCAGCCGAGGCATCGACCAGCAGGTTGACCGGTTGTTCACCGCCTTCCGCTACCACTGTACCCGTGTCCGGATCGACACTCAGCCAAGGCACGCTATCTATGGCGTCGCAGGCATCCTCCGCCGCACCAAAGAGCTGGAAGCTCAGATCTGGATTGCCGAAACCGCAGTTGCTCGCAGCATCCCAGTCGGTGCAACCGGAGTTGTAGCCATTACCCGGATTGCGCCAATGGAACTGGTTGCCGACCGGGTCCATCTGATCCCGCCGGGTTCGATGCTCACGGTCTCCGATGGCCAGCTCCACCTTGCGCCGAAAAACCCGCAGCTGCTGTCGCTCCCCATCGATCTGTTCCTGACTTCACTGGCAAAGACCTACGGCAACCGCGCGATCGGCGTGATCCTCTCCGGCACCGGCTCCGATGGTACGCGCGGCGGTGTCGCGATCAACGACGCGGGCGGCCTGTTGCTCGCGCAGGATCCCGATTCCGCACGCTTCGATGGCATGCCGCGCAGCGTGATCGCCACCGGCCGGGTCGACGACGTGCTGTCGGCCGAAGCCCTGGGGCCACGGATCGTTGCCCATCTGCATCGGATGCCGGGCGTACCGAAGAAGCCACGCCCGACTGCCGCGCCCGATTCGGCACCGCCCACTGCGCCGCTGGAGGAGATCCTGATCCTGCTGCAGCAACTGGCCGGGATCAACTTCCACGATTACAAGCCTGACACGTTATTGCGCCGGATCGAACGGCGTGTGGCTGTCCGGCGTGTTCCAGACCTGCAGCATTATCTCCGACTGCTCGAGGGGGATCCGGCCGAAGTCGTGACACTGCGCCGCGACCTCTTGATTCCGGTCACCCGCTTCTTCCGTGACACCGAGGCATTCTCCCAACTGGCCGGCGCCCTGCGCGAATGGATTCAGACGCAACCGGAACGTATCGAACCCTTGCGGGTGTGGGTTGCCGGCACGTCAACGGGAGAAGAGGCGTATTCGATTGCAATGGTCCTGCACGAGGTGTTCTCCGAGGTGGGACGTTGGCCGGGATTCAAGATCTTCGCTACCGATGTCGAGCAGCAGAATATCGACACCGCGAGCGCCGGGCTTTATTCGGAAGCAGTCGTTGCCGAGATCGGGCCGGAACGTATCGAGCGGTTCTTCGTGAAGCGGGAAAACCACTTCATGATCCGAAACGATCTGCGCCAGAACATCGTGTTCGCACGGCACAATGTTCTCGAGGATCCGCCGTTCACGCGAATGGACCTGGTGGCCTGCCGCAACCTGCTGATCTACCTCAAGCCGTCGGCCCAGGAAAGGGTCCTGAGACGCCTGCAATACGCTCTTGCTCCCGCCGGCATCCTGTTCCTGGGCTCGAGTGAGTCTCTCGGATCGCTCCAGGGAGAGTTTTCCGCCCTCAGCACCCGGAACAAGATCTACCGCGTCCTCAGACCGGCAAGGCTACCTGATACCCGGACCTCGCTGACCAAAACCAGCTTGGGCGGGCCACGCGCACGCAAGCGCCCACCCCTCCAACCCGACAGCATCGCGATCGATACCGCGCATACTCGATTGCTGCACGATTATGCGCCACCCGCCATTCTGGTTACCGCCGGACTCGATCTGATTCACGTGTTCGGGGACGTACAGCGTTTCCTGGCCTTTCCCGAGGGTTTGGCAAGTCTGGATCTGATGCGTCTTCTGCCCAGGGGTTTCGCGGCAATCGCCAAGGCGATGCTGCACAAGGCGGCCCGCGAAGGCCGGAGAGTCTACTCGGAACCGATACCACTTCCGGACGGCAGGGGCTGCCTGGTGCGTTTGACCGCGCAGCCCGTAACCGGACCGGAAACCGGCGAAGCAACCCTTCTCCTTGCGTTCGAGGAGACACCGCCACCAGCCATTCCCACGAGCGGCGCCGAGCTGGATCTCGGGGCTGAAACCACCGAGCGGATCGCGACCCTGGAACGCGAACTCGAGGCCACCCGGGAGAGCCTGCAGACAGCCATCGAGGAGATCGAAACGACCAATCAGAAATTGCAGGCCACCAACGAGGAACTGATGGCCAGCAACGAGGAGTTGCAGAGCAGTAACGAGGAGCTGCAATCGGTCAACGAGGAACTCTACACCGTCAATTCCGAGAACCAGGAACGCATCGAGATCCTGAACCGTCTGAACGCCGATCTCGACAGCATGAGCAAAGCGTCGCGCCTGGCGACGCTGTTCGTCGACGAGCAACTGCGCCTGACCCGGTTCACTCCCGAGGCAAGCCAGGTATTCCGTATCCGCGATGGTGATCTCGGCCGCCCGCTGGATGACTTCAGCCACCGACTGGAACACCCCGATTTTCTCGGCGAGATACGAAGGACCATGGAACGCAACGAGCCTTTCGAGCAGGAGATCGCAAGAGACGACGGGCGCCTTTACCTCACGAGAATTTTCCCCTATAAGATGCCGTCATTGCGACTTGAGGGCGCAGTGGCCACCTTCACCGATGTCACGGAACTCGATGATACGATCCGGCTGCGGGCCATCCTTGATACCCTGCCCGGGTCCATCGCGATGCTGGACCGCTCCGGTCGCGTTGTCGCGGTCAACGCGACCTCGCGCACCAGTGCACACGCCGGATCCGATCCCCCGTTTCCGGGCGTCGGCGAGGATTTCGACGCGCTCTGCCGAAACTTCTCCGATGCATCCGTTGCCGAAAGTGTACGCGACGGAATAAGGGCCGTACTGACCGGAGACCACCCGATGTACCAACAGGATTTCGCGGTCGCAACCGCGCGGGAGCGACAAATGTGGCGCCTGCTGGCATTTCCGGCCCGTGGCGCGGCCGGCAACACGGTTCTGATGCAAACCGACATTACCGCCATCACCACAGCAACGGGCGACGGGGTGCGAACCGCGCGATGATCACCTTGAATTGCGTGCGTAATGATACCAACCGTCGCGCGCCGCGGTTCGCCCGCGGGTCCCGGATGGCATGCCCGCCCCGACACCCGACCGTCAAGCCTGGTCCCCTCGCCGCATGACCAAACGTAAACCGCCAGCGCCGGAAGATCATCAACCCGCCGACGATTTGGTCAGCGCCCGCGACCGCGCTCGCGAGGCCCTGCGCGTCGGCAACTACGATCTCATCTCGCGACTCCTGGATCAGGACGCGATCAATCCCGACGAAGTGCTCGAAACGCTGCGCATCTACCAGGCGGAGCTGGAAATACAGAACTCCGAGTTGCGCGCGGCGCAGACGAACGCCGAGGATATCCTGCGGCGCTTTACCGCCTTCTTTTCCAGTGTGCCGCTGGCCGAGCTGGTAATCGATCGCAACGGGCTGATCCTCGAGAGCAATACCGAAGCCACCCGCTTGTTCGGCACCGACCCGCATCACTTGCGACGACACTTTCTGCACCGCCTGGTAAGTGCCGACTCGCGCCCAGCCCTTGCCGGTCTGATCCAGTCCGCGCAGGAGAGGGACACCGGTGTCACCCGCAGCCTCGGTTTCCACGGCGCCGCTGGGCGCGACTTCCAGGGCGAACTCCACATTGCACGCCTGCCCACGGAGCCCGGTGGCACCGCCCAGTTCGTCTGCGCGGTCGTGGACCTCACCGAGCGCCTGCTGCACGAAGCCGAAGTGCGGGCGGCGTACCGACAATTGCGTGACAGCGAACAGCGCTACCGGATTCTTGCCGAGTACTCGCCGGACTGGGACTACTGGCTGGACGATGACTGGAAATACCGGTATGTGTCGCCGGCCTGCGAGCGCGTTTGCGGGCTTCCGCCGGAGGCGTTTGTTGCCGATCCCGGGTTGATGGATCGGCTCGTACACTCTGACGATCTTCCCATATGGCGTGCACACTGGGACCAAATGCATGCCGCCGACGCCGCGGAACACCCTCCCCCCCTGGAATTCCGCATCCTGCGGCCAGACGGCGGCCTGCGCTGGATCGAGCACGAATGCCGAACCGTCCTCGACCGGGACGATCGTCCTCTGGGCCGACGCGGCGTCCACCGCGACATCACCGCGCGCAAGCATGCGGAAGAATTACTCCGCCTGAGCGAGGAACGTTTCCGCTCGCTGTTCGAGGATGTCGACAACATAGCCGTGCAGGGCTACGACCAGGATCGGCGCGTGATCTTCTGGAACCGTGCATCACAAGCCCTGTACGGCTTCACCAGCGAGGAGGCGATGGGCCGGCCGATCGAGGATCTGATCCTGCCCGAGGAGATGCGCGAGGCCGTTCAGTCGCTTACGCCTGAGAAGATCGCTGCCGGAGCCCCAATACCTCAGGGCGAGCTGCAATTGCGCCGCAAGGACGGCTCGCGGGCAACCGTTTTTTCGAACTCGGTATTGCGGACCAACAGCGCCGGCGAACTCGAGATTTTCTCCCTCGACGTCGACCTGACACGGCTGAAGGAGGCGGAGGACCAGATCGCGCAGGCGGCCAAGGCCTTCGATAGTGCGTCCGAAGGTATTCTGATCGCCGATGCCGATGGCCGCATTCAATTCGTCAACAGAGCGTTCACCGAGATCACCGGCTATTCCGAGGCGGAAATCCTGGGCCAGAATCCCCGCATCCTGCAATCGGGCCGCCAGGACGAGGCCTTCTATCGCGCGATGTGGGACCAGCTGAACGATACCGGGCGTTGGCAGGGCGAAATCTGGAACCGGCGCAAGAACGGCGAGGTATATCCCGAGTGGCTGACCATTACGGCAGTCGCCCGCGCCAGCGGGAGCATATACCGCTACGTGGCCGTGTTCAGTGACATCACGCAGCTGCGCCGTTCCGAGCAGGAACGAGACTTTCTCGCCAACCACGATCCATTGACCGGACTACCCAACCGACTACTGTTGCGCGATCGTCTGGAACACGCACTGGAACGAGCGGAACGGCACGGCAGCACGGTTGCGGTGTTGTTCATGGACCTCGATCGTTTCAAGAACGTGAACGAGGGCCTGGGGCACGCGGCGGGCGATCAGTTACTGCACAGCGCGGCGAAAAGGATCATGAACGTGCTGCGTAGCGATGACACGCTCGCGCGGCCCGGCGGCGACGAGTTCGTGATCGTTCTCGAATCGGATCCCACCCTGACGGGCACCACACGCGTCGCTACGCGCGTCAATCAGGCAATGGCAGCGCCCTTTGAGCTGGGCCCGAAACCCGTGTTCATCGGTGCGAGCATCGGCGTCAGCTGGTTCCCGGCCGACGGCACGAGCGTCGATACGTTGCTCAAGAACGCCGAGTTGGCCATGTACCAGGCGAAGGCAGAGGGCGGTCATGCGGTGCGCTTCTTTCGGGCTCAGGAAGCGGCGGGCGTACTCGACCGCATTCAGCTCGAGAGCGACCTGCGGACCGCGCTTGAGGAGAGCCAGTTACTCCTTCACTACCAACCCCAGGTCGAACTGGCCAGCGGTCGGTTGATCGGCGTCGAAGCGTTGCTGCGCTGGGTGCATCCCGAACGCGGGATGATCCCGCCGGCGGTGTTCATCCCGGTCGCCGAGGAATGTGGCCTGATCGAGGCCATCGGCGACTGGGTCCTGATGAAGGCATGCCAGCAGATGACGGTCTGGCACAACCAGGGCCTGGCGATCCCGCGCATGGCGGTGAATCTGTCGGTGCAGCAGCTCGAACGGGAAATCCTGCCACACCGGGTCGGGGAAGTGTTGAAGGCATGTACGCTGCCCGCGGCCGAACTCGAACTCGAGGTAACCGAATCGATGATCATGCGCCGGGCTGAGCGCGCGATCGCTACGCTGAACGAATTGCGTGACCTCGGGGTTGTGATCGCCGTGGACGATTTCGGCACCGGCTACTCGTCGCTCGCGTACCTGCGCCGCCTGCCCTTGCACCGGCTGAAGATCGACCGCGGTTTCGTGAACGATATCGGCGTGGACGCCGAGGGCGAGGCAATCACGCGGGCCATCATCGGACTGGGCAAGAGCCTGGGTCTGGAAATCCTGGCCGAGGGAGTGGAAACCCCGGAACAGGCGGAATTTCTTGAACGCGAGGGCTGTCAACTCGGGCAGGGGTACCTGTTCAGCCGCCCGGTTCCACCCGAGGAGATCACACGCGACTGGAGCAACCGGATCGCGTCCGGCACCAACGGGAAACGCTGACTGATCGGATCCGTCATTGCGCCCGCAGCGCGGTAGTGCATTTCAGCGCTCCTGACGACAAAGGCGCAGGGTGCCAACGAGCGCAGCGAATTGCAGCGTTGGCGGGCTGCAAAGCTGGGAATCACAGCCCGGCGCGGTTCGGTTTTCGCCTCACGGCGCCCTACGGATCAGGGTCGTCAGTCTTCCAGCAGCGTGTCCAAAGCCCGGGTAAAGCTCCGGGCGGCCTCGGGCCCATCGATCGCCACCACCTGATCCTGCGCCCATTTGCGGTTGGTTGGTCCAAGCACGTCGGTCACACGATCGCCCAGACAACAAAGCATCGAAAAGCCGGGGCCATCTTCTTCACTGTAGCTGCACTGCGCGTAAACGCCCGTGCGTTCATTCAGCTTGTCGATGAAACCGTCTCGATAGTCACCCGGGCCCTGGGCATCGCTCCGGTTCTCGTCGACCAATTCCGCGAGCCGTATCGCCATCGCGGTAATGAAGCGAGCCCGATCCTCGGCGGAAAATCTCTGATAGACCAGCCGATCCGCCACCTGCAGCAGGAATGCGGCGAACTCCTCAATGATGTCGATGCGTTGCGCGCGGGAACTCGTCTCGAAGCCCTCGTTCTCGAGGTTGAGCACACCGTTGCATGCGGCACGCCAGGCGTTGGCAGCCCCAACGGTAGCCAACTCCTCGAGGCTACGCGAGCGTTCCCCCTGCTTCCAGCGGCTGCGGAGACGCAAGCTCATGCGGCCTCCGCAAGATCAGCGTGGACACCATCCCAGAACCGGAGGCGCGCTTCGATGGCCGCGCGCGCGGCGCTCCCGGCTTCCTGCAGCCGAACCGGGTCCCCGGCACAGAGCATGTCCAGCATTCGCAGGGACAACGGACCGTGGAAATCCTCGTCCAGATGGATATGCCGGTTCAGATAAAAATGAAACCTCGGCGCGGCATCGGCATCGATCCCCATCTCGCGCAGGAAACTGCGGAACATTCCGGGGATCACGTGCTCGCGACCCAGCGCCAGGGCGGCCGCAACGACATGCGGCTTACCGGTACCGATGAAATCGAAAGTACTGCGAACGAACCTTGCCGACGGTTCGGGAGCGATGCCCGCGGCGAGCGCCGCCTCGATTCCCTGCGCGGCAGCGATCGCCACGAACCGACGTGGACGCTCCGGATCCGCACCCAGTTCCGCCATCGCTTCGCAGTACAGCTCGAAGTGGCTCATATGCGTTTCGTTGCCATCGGGATCGGGTACTCCGTCGGACTCTTCCTCGAGCACGAGTTCGTTGATGAAGCGCCGAACGGCACCGTCACCGACCGGACTCCAGGGATACCGTACCGGGGCAATATGCTGCTGCAGGTATTTGATCAGGGACATGAAGTCCCAGACGGAGTAAACATGATGCTCCATGAACCGGCGCAGGTCGGGCAGGTCGCGCAACGCATAGACGGGGTGGTCGTCGAGACGCTGCTTGAGCGGCGCCACCACCGCAGGATCGAAAACGGGACGATCTGGCATAGGGTTACCCAAGGTGGCTGAAGGCATGATCACGGCTGTGCCGCCGCGTTCAGAACGAGCAGGCGGGCGTTCCCACACCCACCTGACTGACTTTCGGCGCCAAACCTGGGGAAGCGCTTGCTTAGTCCGTCATCGCGAGGGGCGAAGCCGTTAGCCGCGAGCGCAGCCTTCAGCCGCGAGCGCAGCGTGGCGGGTGGCGGGACGCGGCGATCCATAAGGCATTAAATCAAGAGGCGCCGTTTGGATTACTCGCTATGCTCGCAATGCGCACTAATCAGCACTTCCCTAGCGGCGCGAACCCTTCTCTTCGTGGGCAATGTCCACCAGTTGCATCGCGATATCGCGGTACCGCTTGTGATAGGCGTGCAGCGGATG